>NZ_JBDSLS010000193.1:0-6624 GCF_039916245.1 Gelidibacter sp. | reverse complement strand
CCTGGGAAGTTGTTTGAGGTCATCTAAGCAGAAGACCTCTCAGGTTTTTAAAACCTGAGAGGTCTCTCCAGAATTAATACCCCAACTTTGTACGAACACGTGCCAAAACCTCATCCGCCACAACTTTTGCCTTTTGAGCACCAATTGCAAGAGCATTGTCTATCTCGTTCAAATGACTCATATAATAATGGTAACGTTCGCGTTGCGTTTCAAACTTTGAAACAATCAATTCATATAAGGCTTGTTTGGCATGTCCATAACCATAATTGCCTTGCTCGTAATTCTGTTTCATGGTGTTTATTTCTTTATCAGAAGCCAACAAGCTATAAATCGCAAAACAATTACAAGAACTCCAATCTTTCGGATCTTCTAATGACGTGCTATCCGTTTCAATGGACATGATTTGCTTGCGGAGTTGCTTATCTGGTAAAAATATATTGATGAAATTATTCTTGCTTTTGCTCATTTTAGCGCCATCGGTTCCTGGAACAAGCATGGTGTTGTCTTGAATTTTACCTTCGGGCATCACAAAAGTTTCACCCATCCTCGCATGAAAACGAGAGGCCACATCACGAGTCATTTCAATATGTTGCAATTGATCTTTTCCTACCGGAATAATTTCGGCATCATACAATAAAATATCTGCGGCCATTAACATCGGGTAGGTAAACAAGCCGGCATTCACGTCTTCTAATCGGTCGGCTTTATCTTTGAAACCGTGTGCCAGAGTTAAGCGTTGGTAAGGGAAAAAGCAACTCAAATACCAAGAGAGCTCGGTCGTTTGAGGGATATCACTTTGACGGTAGAACACTACTTTTTCGATATCCAATCCAAATGCTAGCCAAGTTGCCGCAACACTATACGTATTGTGTCGTAAGGTTTCAGCATCTTTAATCTGAGTAAGTGAGTGCATATCTGCAATAAACAAAAATGAATTGTTCTTGTCGTCATTTGTCATCTCAATTGCTGGAATGATTGCACCTAGAAGATTTCCTAAATGGGGTGTGCCTGTACTTTGTATACCTGTGAGTATTCTTGCCATGTTTACTTTCCGCGAAAGCGGAATTCTCTTTTAATTAAACAAATTTCAATAGTAGCAAAGGTAATTTTTTTGAAGTGATAGCTCAATTAATTTAACAGGTTTTAGGCGGATGAAATTTTTGTAATAGACTGTTTAATTACTGTGAAGGCAGGAAACCTTTAGGTTCAGCGAAGTTAATCTCATTTTATTTCACATTTTTATTGACTGGATTCATTAAATGCGAATTTGATTTTTTCAAGAAATAGCTCAATTAATTTAATTAGTTTTGGACGGATGAAAATTTTCAAATACCCCCTCTGGATTCTATACCGCATTTGGTTTTACATTTTAGTAATCGTACCAATAATCATATTATTTCCAATTTTAGTCATCTCTATCTTAAAAGAAGAATGGTATCCTTATTTCTTCAAAATGGCACGTTTGTGGGCAAAAATCATTTTAATAGGGATGGGGTTTAGATGGATCATAAAAAAAGAACAAATCCCTGAACCCACCAAAAGCTATATGTTTATCGCCAACCATACGTCAATGGCTGACATTATGCTGATGTTGGTAACGGCGAAAAATCCGTTTGTGTTTGTGGGGAAGGCAGAACTGGCCAAATTTCCAATTTTCGGCTTTTTCTATAAACGCACCTGTATTTTGGTGGATAGAAGTTCTGAAAAAAGTAGAAAGGCGGTATTTTTCAGAGCCCAGAAACGACTCAATCAAGGATTAAGTATCTGTATTTTTCCCGAAGGAGGTGTGCCACATGAGGACGTTATTTTGGACGAATTTAAGGATGGTGCCTTCCGGTTGGCCATTAGCCATCAAATCCCAATAATTCCAATGACTTTTGTGGATAATAAAAATCGTTTTTCTTATGTATTTTTTAGTGGTGGCCCAGGAAAGATGCGCGTTAAAGTACATCAGTTTTTAAGTACGGAAGGAATGACTTCAAAAGATGCTAAAGAATTGAATGAGCAAGCAAGAACGATTATACTAGAACAATTATTGACCGAATATAAAAACTAAAAAAGCTGCTCTTGGCACAGAGCAGCTTTTCGTCATTATTGTACCTCTACAATAATTACCTAACCAACTAAAAAATCTAAAACTTAAAACTAAAACCTGAGTAAACTCCAATAAAATAAGGTCTAAAGTCGCCTGAAGTATTGTTGAAGGTGTTAATTTGGTACTTGAACATCGGTTCAAGATTTAGTTTTAAGGTATGTGAAATGTTATAGTTCAATCCTAATCCAAAATTGGCACTATAACTTGTAGTATTGATATTATTGGCATCGCCCAAGAGTGCTCTTTCACTATCCAAAACAGAATAGATTTCATTATTGTTCAGGAATAACGTGCTAAACCCTCCAATAACGTTCAGGCCGAATTTGCTATTGATAATATTGTATTCTACTTCTAAAGGCACTTCGATATAGCCAAATTGCTGTTCTAAAGAACCTTTAGCGTTACTAATTACAAATTGTTGTGCAGACTCTTTATTAATGCCGGAAGTGCTCATATAATCGTTCAATTTCCCTTGGTTATTGAAGTTGATGTTTCGAAGTTCAGAGCCGCCAGAATTCACATTAAAGTTGTTAATGTCCCTAAAGGTCACAACTTCGTTGGTGCTATAGCCCAAGTCGACTTTATTAATCCCCGCTCTAATTTTTATCTTATCATTGATGGCGTAACTTCCGTTAATACCATAACTCATATTTACCGCACCACTTTTGCCATTATTTACAAATTGATTGTCAATGGACGAACCTTTACCTAAACTGTTAAAATAAACAGGTGCCACACTTGGGGAAATGTTCCACCTGTTTGGTTGCTCTTCTTTTTCTTCTTCATTTATAAGGTTTGCTTTGGCAATAGCATCCTCAATGCTTTTCTCTTCTTTATTTGAAGCGATGACATCTTTATAGTCTTTAATTTTTTCGGTGTATTTTATAATATTCTGATCTGTAGACTTGGCAATTGTAGTGCGCTCTTTTTCATTTTCAAGAATAGTTTTGACAAGTTCATTACCTTGGTTTTGAGCTTCTTTGTTAGGGTCAAGTTGAGGTAGATTTGGGATGTTTTGTGCAATAACGTCTTCTTTCGAATTGGAGCTAACGGTCTTATCTTTTTGAGACGATGCTATTTTATCTTGCGGGTTAGCGGTGTTCGTGTTTCTTTTATATGAATCGTCATGGGCGATCTGAGAGGCCGTTTTATCTTTTTCATTTACAGTCTTTCCGTGATGGACCTTTATAGAATTTGCAGCATCTACATCAGACGGTTCTGTATTGGCGATAACACTGGAACTATCAATTGCGTTGTCGCTTGAGTTCATGTTTTTTTGCTCAAAACCATCTGATGGATTGGATTGGGGTCCACCTCGGGTAGTTTCAGTATCCACCACGCTGTTTTCAGGATTATCAGTTTTCACACCATTATTGAAAACATTTCCAATAGTCAACAGCATCACTAAAATAGCTGCAACTCCTGCCGTAAACCACCAAATTGGGATCACGAGACGTTTGCGCTTATTTTTATGTAAGGCGTCTTGAATGTTGTCCCAAACAGCATTATCAGGAGTTGGTTCAAAATTTTTGAACTTCTCCTGAAAAAGGCGGTCAATATGTTTTTTTTCATTCATTTATAAACTTTGTGAATGGTCTTTCAACTTATAATGTTCAATTTTATCTTTTAAAATCATTCGTGCCCTCGCAAGATTTGATTTTGAGGTTCCCGTGGAAATACCCATCATTTCTGCAATTTCTTTATGCGAATAATCATCTAATACGTACAGGTTAAATACCAATCTGTACCGATCTGGTAATTCCTGGATGATGCTCAGTAAAAAATCCAGACTGATATTTTCTTCATAAATTTCAACAGCAACATCTTCTATTTGATCCTCATTGACAATATCAAAAACACCAACACTTCGATAACGTTGAAGCGCGGTATTGATGGTAATGCGTTTCATCCAACCTTCCAAAGAACCTTTATTACCAAACTGATCAATTTTTTTAAAAATGGTCACAAAGGAATCCTGCAGATTGTCCTGTGCCTCTGCATAATTTTTCGAATACTTAAGACAAAGCGCAAACAATTGACTCGAAAAGAGCTTGTATATCTGGCTTTGAGCTTGAGCATCATTTTTTTTACACTTGATAATGAGTTGTTCTAAACTCACAGTTATAAGATTAGTGGTTTGTAACAGGTTGCGCTTCTACAACCGGCACTTCTACAATATAATATAAATCTGTTCCGCTTTCATCCTTACCTTGCCAAAATTTAAACACATAAGTGCCAGTGCTGGTGACCTTAAAATTAAAAGTGGCTTCAACTTCTGCATCTTCACTTAAACCACAATTTTGGTTTGGGAAAACCGAGTTGATGACTGCAACGGTACGTTGATTCAATTCACGTGTATAGTAAAAATCATAAAATGCATAACAACCAGCTGGCCTAATATATTTTACAGTTATTGGGTAAACTTCGCCAAGAACAAATTGCTCAGGAATTACAACGCTTTCAATAGGTAAAATTTCATTGTAAAAATCGTTGCTGTCATCAATACTGCAAGATGTTAATGTGAACATCACAGCACATAGCAAAACTAACTTTTTCATAATAATTTGATTTAGGATTCATTTTCTTTTTCATGCTGTAGATGCTCTAAAGCGATAAAGGTTGCGTTGTAAAACAAAAAAAATCCCTTTTTGGAGGGATTCTTTTATTTATTCTGATTAAAAGTAGAAAATTTGTGTTTTTAATCGTCACCAGAAGTAGCTGCCTTGGCTATTTTTCTAACCTTGGCCTCTAATTCATCCATCAATTCTGGATTGTCTTTGATTAAGGCTTTAACAGCATCTCTACCTTGACCTAATTTTGTTTCGCCGTAGCTAAACCATGAGCCACTTTTCTTTATGATTTCATTTTCAACAGCGATATCTAAAATTTCACCAACTTTAGAAATTCCTTCACCATACATAATATCAAACTCGGCCAATTTAAATGGCGGTGCTACTTTGTTCTTTACTACTTTAACACGAGTTTTGTTACCTGTGACGTTACCATCAGTTTCTTTGATTTGTGTTGAACGTCTGATGTCCAATCTTACAGAAGCATAGAATTTAAGGGCATTACCACCAGTTGTAGTTTCTGGGTTACCGAACATAACACCAATTTTTTCACGTAATTGGTTAATGAAAATCACGGTACAATTAGTTTTGCTGATGGAACCAGTTAATTTTCTTAAAGCTTGAGACATCAATCGCGCATGAAGACCCATTTTTGAGTCACCCATCTCACCTTCAATTTCACTTTTTGGTGTCAATGCGGCAACGGAGTCAATCACAACGATATCAATCGCACCAGAGCGGATTAAATTATCTGCAATTTCCAATGCTTGTTCCCCGTTATCAGGTTGGGAAATGATCAAGTTCTCTAAATCTACATGTAAATTTTCAGCATAAGTTCTGTCAAAAGCATGCTCAGCATCAATAAATGCAGCAATACCTCCAGTTTTTTGAGCTTCGGCGATGGCGTGCAAGGCTAGGGTCGTTTTACCAGAAGATTCTGGGCCATATATTTCAATAACGCGACCACGCGGATAACCACCAACTCCTAAAGCAATATCCAAACCTAAGGAGCCTGAAGAAATTGCTTCAACATCCACGACAGCTTGGTCGCTCATCATCATTACAGTGCCTTTCCCGTAGGATTTATCCAACTTGTCTAAGGTAAGTTTTAGGGCTTTTAATTTTGCTTCTTTTTCACTACTCATTTGTTTCTCTTTTTCTAATTTTTAATGAAGCTAAATTACGACCTTTTTTTCACCTAATATAATCTTATGACGCAACCTTTTTATTGTTTCTGCATCTACTTATTAAGATTGGAAAATCTTGCAATGAAAGTTTAGAAAAATTATTTTGAAAATGCACCTGAGAGGATTCTTGGGTGCTTTTTTGATTTAAGGACAATGATGGATGACGAAAAAACGGTTTCACAGAGTTCCGCTGAGAAATCGCTGAGTTTCACGGAGAAAAACTTTAGTAGATTGATTCAATGATTCTTCACGTTGACAATTGTCTAAGATAAATTCCCGCGGATGACACTGATTTTTGCAGATGGATAGATGTAAATCAGAGTTGATATTAATGTTGAGGTAAGAAAACTCTAGCTGATGATCTGTAAAAGAATTATTTGTAAACCGCCGACTGCCAACTGCCATCTGAGGACTGCCGACTGGAGACTGGAGACTGCCGACTGCCGACTGTTTTGATAGCTATTCCACAAAGTTACACAAAGAAGGCCAAAAGTTGCACAAAGAAGAAAGTTAATAAGTATGTCAAAAGTTTATGCCTATCAAAATAGGAGTTGAGCATTTTATTTTTTTTCTTAACTAGAAACTAGAAACTAGAAACTAGAAACTAGAAACTAGAAACTAGAAACTAGAAACTAGAAACTAGAAACTAGAAACCAGAAACCAGAAACCAGAAACCAGAAACCAGAAACCAGAAACCAGAAACCAGAAACCAGAAACCAGAAACCAGAAACCAGAAACCAGAAACCAGAAACCAGAAACCAGAAACCAGAAA
>NZ_JBDSLS010000192.1:0-6176 GCF_039916245.1 Gelidibacter sp. | reverse complement strand
TAATGAAATTTCTAGAAAACCCGGAAAAAGACTGGATTATTGATAAAGCTGAGCAAGAACAATTATCTTTTAATTGGTAGCTGATTTCGAAAAATCATAAAACACGAAAATTAAAATCAAGTGGTTTTATCTTTTATCGGACATTAATGATTTTTAAGTCACCATCAAAGGAATTTAATCGTTCGTCTCTAAAAGCTTTTTTAAAAAACACAGAACTAAGACTCAGAATACCACCAAAAGAAAAGCGATTGAAAATAGAATTAAATCTATTAACAACCGCTTATTCTTAAAGCCCTCAAGATTTAGTTGAGTTTGCTTTGGATAGCTAAATCTAAATTTGTTCTTTCACAGGTGAGGATCCAAAACAGTCAATTTCTAACTATGATGAAAATTTATAATTATTAATAACCAGGATTTTGCACAATATTTGAATTGGCATCAAGCTCAGCGCGGGGTATAGGGTGTATTCTTCGGAAATCTCCATAAGGAATTGTTTGTTGAATGTTCTGCTCTGGATCAACCTTAATGATGTCCAATTTTAACCGCTGTAGATCCCAAAAATATAGCCCTTCAAAAAGAAATTCTTTTCTTCTTTCTTTCAAAATATTGTCAATGGTTGCCACAGTGTAAGTTTCTGCATTTCTGTTTTCAGGAATCATATTTAAATAAGCAAGAGCCATTAGCGGTTCATTCAGCTTCATTTGGGCTTCGGCCATATTCAGAATCACCTCCTCGTACCTAAATAAGGTGACATTTGAACTTCTCTCTGGATATTTTCTTAGGTTTCTCAGCCTGAGGTTAGAGCCTACTTGTTCGGTTCCCAAAATATTCTTCCTTACATCGTTTGCGCTGTAAAGTAGATTATAGGCGTTCGGAGTCACAGAGATATCTCCATAAGAAGCGCCTCTATAAATGAATTCCAAGCCATTAATTCCTTCGTTATCAGTGCTATCAAAAGCCAGTTCAAATATTGAGTTTTTGGCACTACCAGTTGCAAAGGAGCTAACGTATTGGTCTTCAGTGATAATGGAGTATAGCTTGGAGTTGATAACCGCTAGTGAAGCATCTCTTGCAACTTCCCACATTTCAAACCAAACTGCCATTCTAGATTCTAATGCCTTTGAAGTATACTTAGAAATAAACACTTTTGAATCATCGAAAAAATCATCACTCATAAATTCAAAGGCGTTTTTAACATCAATAAACAATTGAGTTTTGTTGTCCACAATAGTTCCACGAGAAGGGATTCCATCCCCTGCTTTGAATTCCAGTAAATAAGGCACGCCTAAACCAGATCCACCATCAACATACTGTTGTCCATATACCTTAACAAGATCAAAATGTGCTAATGCTCTTATAGCATATGCTTGCCCTTGAAGATGTTTTGCATAGTCTCCATTTGCCGAAAAATCTTTGAGACTTGCAATATCCGTATTTATGATAATGTTCGCACTGGCAATGACTGCATAAGCATTGTCCCAAATATATTGACCATTTGAATTATAGGCAAATGTTGCTTCTGTTGTAAAACGACCAGATCTTCCATTAGCCCAGGTATTAGGAGTGCGGACTTCATTAGTTACAATATAGTCACGACCATAATACTCAAAGTTGGTCATTCTGTTATAGGCTCCTTTAAGGATGCCTTCAAGATCGGCAGTTGTAACAATTGCTTCACTGCCTTCTTTATTTTGTTCCAAGGTAGGGTTTAGGTCCTCAGTGGTGCACGAACCCATGAGCACAGGAATGGCTATGAGTAAGGTAAATACTATTTTATTGATTATTTTTTTCATAATATTTTAAAAATTAAAATTAACACCTAAAATGACGGATTTGGTGGGTGGAGTGAACATATCTGTGAATCCTGAAGCATTTACCTCAGGGTCCCATACAAGGTTATCATCCTTGACCCAGGTTAGCAAGTTTGTTCCACGAATATAGATTCTTCCATTATTTATGCCCGCAGCCTTGTTGATTTGATCAGAAAAATCATAACCAAAAGTTAGGTTTCTTAGTCTCGCAAAGGCTCCGTCGAATAGAAATTTGGAGTTGTATCTCCATGGCTCATAACTATTCTGTACTTTGGCATATCTTGTAACATCCCCTGGATTTTGCCATCTGTCTAATACCGTGTTTATGCCTTGATATAAATTAAGAGAATAGGCATTCCCTTGGTGGGTGTATAAATGCCAAGACTCATAAACTTTATGACCACCTTGGTAAAATCCGCTTGCGTCAATAAAGAAACCTTTATAATCTACATGAAAATTTAGGCCAGCAGTAACCTCGGGAAGTGCGCTTCCTCCCTGGAAAGCTTTTGCCGCCTGATTAAAGTTGGTAGTTGTTTCTCCGTCCTTTCCATTAAGATACCATTCATCAACTCCGGTATTAGGATTAACTCCCGACCATGTTGGCATATACCAGGCATATGCAGGTTCACCAACTTCTACGCGTTGGGTAACGGTGGTAATGGTGATGTCCTTCCCGGCAGCATCTTTAGCCAATTCTAGGACTTCATTCTTGTTAACTGCTATATTTCCTCCCAAGGTTAAATTAAAACCCTCTGATCTCACAATAGCATAACTCAATTCAGCTTCAAACCCTTTATTGCTCATTCGGCCAATATTCCTGGTTTGTTGATTAAACCCTGTGGTGAAAGATAATGGCACATCTAAAAGAAGATTCTTAGACTCTCTTGAGTAATAGGCTATAGATCCATCCAATCTGTTTTCCAAGAAGGCGAAATCGATGCCAAGATCAAGCGTGTGGCTCGTTTCCCAAGTTAAATCGCTATTTCCATATTGTGACGGGAAAGCAGCTGCAGTACCGCCGTAATTAGTGCTATATCCGAATAGAACCTGATATTTATTTAAATCAATATTTGCATTACCGGTGACGCCGTAAGAAGCACGTAATTTCAGCATGTTTACATTTGTATAGTCTTCCAAAAAGGCGGCTCTATGTAAGTTCCAGGCAGCACCAACGGAATAAAAATCACCCCATCGATTTTCAGGACTGAATCTTGAATTTCCCTCTCTTCTATAAGTTCCGTTTAACACATAGGTGTTATCGAAAGAGTAAGAAGCGGTTCCCATATAAGACGCAACTGACCAATCTGTAAATTGAGAAGATGCAAGAGTTGGAGAACCTGCTGACGCAAGATTTGATAATCCGTCAGTACCAAATTCTTCTCCATCTGCTTCTAACAAATACCTTCTGTTTTTTTGGTACTCCTGTAAAACGGTAAAGTCTAAAGAATGAGGACCTGTTAACCATTTATAATCCAATCTGTTTTGAAACACATAACTGGTAGAGCTATTGTGCGATTGATACCCATATCCATTGGTGCCCGCGCCATCACCGGATATTCGGTTTCTGTATCTTTTATAATTTGTAATGCGATAATCGATAGAAGCTCTACTGCTAAAGGATAAGTTTTCAACAGGAGTCTGCCAGGTTATAGAATTATTTGAAAGAATTCGGGTGAGCCTGTTGATATCAATATCATTTTCAGCAACCCACAAAGGGTTTGGCAAATTTGTATTAAGATTGATTGACCCATCTTTATTATAGGGTTCATAAGTGGGCGGCATAAAAAACTTAACTGCACGAGGAGAAGAGAAATAAGCGCTTCCTTCTAAAGTGCCATCCTGGTAACTGTGTGATGCCGTATTTGAAGTGCTAAATGATAGTTTCTCATTAAATTTCTTTGTAAGGTTTAATGATCCTGAAACACGTTGAAAATCTGAACCTATTACTGTGGCTTCTTGATCAAAATATCCAACGGAGGCATAAAAATTATGATCTTCTCCGCCTCCAGTGACTGAAAGGTTGTGTTCTTGAATAGGTGCATTACTATTGGTAATTACCTTTGCCCAATTGGCTTCAGGCCTTCCTGCCTCATTCCAAACCACATAATCGTTTCCGAATGAATTTAAATTATTGAGGTAAAATTGCTTTGCATCACCCTTAGTAAATCCATTACTGGCCCCATAACTATTATAGAGGGATTCATAAAACAACATTTCTCTTTCTGCTGCGGTCAGAACCTGCGGTCCTTTTATCGCGTCATTCGAATAACCAAAAGATGAACTTGCATTATAGGTCGTTTTTCCAGCTGCTCCATTTTTAGTGGTTATGACTATAACTCCATTTGCTCCACGTGCACCATAAGCCGCAGTTGAGGAAGCGTCCTTAAGAACTGTTATACTTGAAATATCGTTAGTATTCAAACTTGCCAGAGCAGACAGCGACGATCCACTAGCAGAACCACTCACGTTTTCATTCGTGATTGGGACGCCATCTATAACATAAAGAGGGCTGTTGCCCGCAGTAATGGAGCTTCTTCCTCTGATACGGATGTCAGCAGTAGCTCCAGGCGTACCCGAAGTCGTGCTCACATTCAATCCAGCCACTTTCCCCTGTAAAGCCTGATCAACAGAAACAGTGGTTGTCTGTCGTAATACTTCTGAGCCTAATTGAACTGCAGAACCTGTCATATCATCCTTTCGTTTTGATATGTACCCCATTATAATTACCTCCTCCAATGCTGCAGTGTCGACTAACATGGTAACATTTACATTGCTTGAGTTTCCAACGGTAATTTGTTGCATTGCAAATCCTACATACTTAAAGATCAAAATTTGTTCTTTAGAAGCCTGGATGGTAAAGTTACCATCAAAATCGGTTAAAGTACCTGAATTCGTTCCTTGAACTTGTACAGTTACACCTACCATAGGCAAGCCTTCTTCGTCGGTAACGGTTCCTGAAACGGCTTTTTGCTGCGCAAAGGTAAGTTGCGCCAACACCACTAATAAAAGGGTAAAAATTCCATTTAATTTTCTTTCCATTATGTTGATATTTTAAATTCTTATTTAACAAACATTATATATTTTTTTTAAATAAATCAACTTTTTAATCCTGAATATGTTAAATTTTTAACAATACGATATTATAGTATTAGTTGTGGATAATAGCCTATTATTATAATCAGGGTGATGCCTCTAAATTTGTTTTTATCAGAACATGTTTATCGGTTTTGAATACATATTTGTTTAGTGAACACGTGCGGTGGATTTCGGTGTATTCAATTCATCACATTCCATACAATAAAACACTCGTGCACTATATGAGTGTAAGTGATTGATATTCAGTTAATTTAAAGTCATTGCAAATGATAACAGGAAAAAATTATATCGGAAAAACGTTAAAAGCCAGTGGTGATAAAACACATCACACCATAAATCCGAAGCTTAATATTCAAAATCCAACAGCATTTTATGAAGCAACTTCTGATGAGGTTGATGAAGCTGTTGAATTGGCTTGGGGTGCATTTAAAATCTACAGAAAAGTTTCTGGTGCGAAAAGAGCAGCGTTTTTAAATGCTATTGCCGATGAGATATTGGCTTTGGATCAGGAATTAATTGATGCGTACACTTCAGAATCTGGATTGCCAGAAGGCAGAGCGATCGGCGAACGTGGAAGAACAATTTTTCAATTGCGCGCTTTCGCAGACTTGGTAGCAAATGAAGATTGGAGAGAGAACACAATTGACGAGGCAATGCCAGAAAGGGCGCCCATGCCTAAAGATGATTTAAGACGTACACTAATCCCACTAGGTCCAGTAGTGGTGTTTGCGGCAAGTAATTTTCCTTTGGCTTTTTCGACTGCAGGAGGAGATACCGCGAGCGCATTGGCCGCCGGATGCCCAGTTATTGTTAAGGCACATGCCATGCATTCAGGCACTGCTGAGTTAGTGGCTTCGGCCATTATTAAAGCAGCGGAAAAAACTGGAATGCCAAATGGCGTTTTTTCAAATATTATGGGACGTGGAAGAACGGTTGGGGTTAAATTAGTAAAGCACGATAAGGTTAAAGCAGTAGGCTTTACGGGAAGTATTTCAGGAGGTAGGGCTCTTTTCGATATAGCCTCTCAACGTAAAGTGCCAATTCCCGTTTTTGCTGAGATGGGAAGTATTAATCCTGTAATTATAACTTCAAAAGCCATAGAAAATAGGTCTGAAGCTGTTGCAACAGCTTTTGCTGGCTCTATTACTACGGGGGCAGGACAATTTTGTACCAAACCTGGATTGTTATTAACTATTGAAGATGATAAAACACAACAGTTCATCAACGATTTAGCTAAAAAAACAATAGCTATTGCTCCGCAGTATATGT
>NZ_JBDSLS010000191.1:0-6247 GCF_039916245.1 Gelidibacter sp. | reverse complement strand
AAGTTCTAAAATTGGAGACAAACAATTATCGTAATCCTTACTTAAACTTGCCCATTCGTCTCTTGTTTTAGTTTTAAAAAGCAGTTCTAAATCTTTTTTGGGAAAAATGCCGTTGATAAGTTCCATTTCTGATTTTGCTATCCATTCTGGTTTTTCAACCATTTGACAGAAGTCATTCCAGAATTTGAGTTCTAAGGCGCCCAATGCCATCCATTTTCCATCCAAGCATTCATAAACATTATAATTGACAAGCATACCGCTTAGAATCGGTGTTTGTTTATACGATGCTCCACCTTGCGACATACTATGGGCAATGGCGTTTATTGGAATAGTGGCATCCAGCAAACTCAAATCGATATACTGTGGTTTTTGCTGCATTTTTTGAGCCAACAAACCTGAAGTACATGCCGAAAGCAACATATAAGAACCTCCTGCAATATCGGCGATTTGAAAACCGGGAATCACAGGTTTTCCTTGTTCATCCCTGTTTAAATCCAATAGCCCTGAAGTCGCTAAATAATTGATATCGTGACCTGCTTTTAAATGCAATTCTCCTTTTTGCCCATAACCTGTTACGGAAACATAAACTATATTGGGATTTATTTGTTTTACAGTTTCAAAATCTAAATTAAAACTCGCCATTGCTCCTGGACGGAACTGCTCGATCAATACATCTGCCGTGGCTATTAATTCGAGTGTTTTTTGATAACCTTCTTCTGTTTCATAATCCACAATAAGTTGTTCTTTAGAATGGTTCAGCATATGAAACATGACTGAACTACCCTCTATTTTAGGATCATAAAATCGCGTATAATCTAGACGTTTGGGGCCTTCTATTTTGATGACTTGCGCGCCTAATTGACTCAAAAAATGAGTGCCTAAAGGCCCAGGAAGCAAGCGTGTAAAATCAATAACGGTAATACCTTGTAATGGTTTGGTTTCTTGCATTAATTTTGTGGTTTTTTTGACACGAATTACACGAATTATCACAAATTCACTTGTACCCTGAAAATGGGAGCGTGAATATTTATTATAGATCTCACTAATGAAACAGACATTCATCCTGTTTTCAAATCTCTGTTGGTCTCAAAATAATTTAAACCTCAACTAGAATGTTTGTCAAATAGGTGTATGTGTCTAAAAGGTTGACACGAATTTCATTATTTTCACAAATTCATTCATTCCCTGAAAATAAGTACGCAAATCAGTTACTATCGATTTCACTAATGTAACGGACTTTCAGTCTGCTAATAAACTATACCACTTTAGTTTTATTCCATTGGTGTTTAGTCCTTCTTGCGTATGGCTTTCATTTGAGCAAACAACTCTTTGAAAAGTCCTCTGGCCACTACTAATTTCATGATTTCATTGGTACCCGCATAAATCCGTGCGACACGATTATCGGCATACATTCGTGCAATCGGATATTCCCACATATAGCCATAGCCGCCAAATAACTGCAAACATTCATCCACGACTTTACTGTGCATATCCGTTGCCGAGAACTTGGCCATAGAAGCACTTTCCGCGGAAAGTTTGTGCTGTGCTAAATCTTCTGTACAACGGTCCACAAAAGCTTGATGAATTTGTAATTGTGCTGCAGCCTCGGCCAATTTAAACTGGGTGTTTTGAAACCCTGCAATAGGTTGTTTAAAAGCCGTCCTGGTCGAGGTGTATGCGATGGTGTCTTCTATGGCACCTTCAGCGCCTCCGATGGCTGACAAGGCTACAGACAAACGCTCGCGTGCTAATTCGGTCATCATGATCACAAAGCCTTCGCCTTCTTTGCCTAATAGGTTTTCCTTAGGAACTTTTACATTATCAAAAAACAGCTCACAAGTATCTTGCGCTTTCATTCCTATTTTTTTGAAAGGAATCCCTTTTTCAAACCCGTCCCATTTGCTTTCCATAATTAATAAAGAAACGCCTTCATTCGGAGTACCTGAATTTGTTTTTACTGCAACAATGGACATATCGGACAGATACCCGTTGGTTATAAATGTTTTTTGTCCGTTCACCACATAATGATCGCCTTTATCAATCGCAGTCGTGCGGATGGCCTGCAAATCTGATCCGCAATTAGGCTCGGTCATTCCAATGGCTGTGATCATTTCGCCAGTGGCCATAAGTGGTAAGTAGTGCTCTTTTTGAGCATCGGTACCATATTTTAAAATATAGGGCGCCACGATATCGGAGTGCAATGAAAACCCAGGTCCGCTAATTCCTTTTTTAGCTAATTCTTCAATAAATAAAGCGCTAAAACTAAAATCTAATCCTGAGCCTCCGTAAGCTTCTGGCATATCCATACACAGCAAGCCTAAGTCGCCCGCGCGTTTCCAGATGTCCCGACTGACCATACCTTGCTTTTCCCAAGTTTCCATTTGAGGCAAGATTTCGTTTTTAATGAAATCCTGAATCATTCCGCGCATCATTTGATGTTCTTCTGATGCATATATTTTTCGTTCTAATAATACGGTTTGTAACATGGCTTCTTTATTTTGCTGTTGCTGTTATTTTGGTTGATTTTACATTATTTGTGTCTGTCATTTTTTTATGATTTCCACTTGGCCTATTACATAAGACGAAAGGACATAAGACTTAGAGTTTATTCGTTACTAATACACATTTTTTGGTCTCATAAATATTTGAAAATATGCACTTTAGCACATCTCGCTTTAGCTTCTATAAATTTTGACACGAATTTCACGAATTTCCACGAACTTACTGATATTCTGAGAATGTTGTTTCAAATTTGGCACGATAAATTTCACGAAAGCAACAGACTTTCAGTCTGTTTAAAAAACCTATAACACTTTAGTCCATAGTGATTTAGTTGTCTTTTATAAATTTGTTCTCAGAGAGCATCTTAATTAGTCTTATGTCATACGTCTAAAAGTCCTACGTCGGGATTTTTTCAAATTCGGAACACCATTAAACCCTCAACATTCATGGTTGAACTATTTAGTTTCTGTAAAATACACGATTGGTGCCCGCATTTTGAATACGCTCCAAAAGTGTTTCTGGTAATTGGAAGCGCTCGCCGTGCCTTTCAGTTAAAAAAGCCGCATAATCTTTAAATTCTTGAGCGCCTATATAATCGATATAGGACATCACGCCTCCTGTGTAAATTGGGAATCCAAGTCCTAAAATGGATCCGACATCGGCGTCTTTAGGTTCTTTTAATACGCCACTATCCAAACACTTATAGGAATCAATGACCATGGCAAATAACAAACGTCTTCCTATTTCTTCTTCGTCATAGTCTGTTTGAACGGGATAAATGGCAGCCCACTCTTTCCAGAGGTGTTTTTTTTCACCTTTCGGATAGTCATAAAATCCTTTGCCTTCTTTTTTTCCTGTTCTTTGATGCTTTGTAACTATGGTCGTTAACGTTTTTTCCAATTCTTTTTCAAAATCTGACAGATTAGGATCTTCTCCCATAATATCTAACATGAGTTTTAAATTGACCTCATCGGAAATTGCCAAAGGCCCTACGGGCATGCCTAGCTTCTTCGCTACATTTTCTATAACTGCAGGTGGAATGCCTTCCGTTAACATGGCGATACCTTCGTTGACAAACTTCCCGAACACACGAGACGTGAAAAACCCGCGGCCATCGTTAACCACAATCGGCACTTTGCGTATTTTGGTCACATAATCTATAGCTGCGGCCAAGGTTTCATCAGAAGTTTCTTTACCGACAATGACTTCTACCAAAGGCATTTTATCTACCGGAGAAAAGAAATGTAAGCCTATAAATTTATCCGATCGCGACGACGCTTTCGCCAGCGCAGAAATAGGAATTGTTGACGTATTACTGGCATAAACAACTCCGGGTTTTATAACGGCTTCTGTTTCTTTTGTGACGGTGTTTTTTAACTGTTCATTTTCAAAAACAGCTTCGATAATTAAATCACAATCTTTTAAATCCTCCAAATTATCCGAAGGAATAATATGATCTAAAATTACTGATGATTTCTCTTGAGTTGATTTGTCGTTCTCTATTTTTTGCTGTTCAAGGCTTGTTGCATAAGCTTTCCCTTTTTCTGCGCTTTCTAAAGAGACATCTTTAAGCACCACATCTAATCCTGCTTTAGCTGAAACATAGGCAATCCCGGCGCCCATCATTCCTGCACCTAAAACGCCTACTTTTCTAAAAGTGGTTTGTTGAAAACCTTTTGGTTTCGCTTTTCCTTTGGCAGCATCGCCAATAAAAATGAAGGAGGCTCGAATAATGTTTTTAGTTTCTTTACTAAATAAGGTATCTACAAAATAACGCGCTTCAACTTCCAACGCATGATCTATTCCCGTTGAACTCCCATGATAAATAGCACTCAACACATTTTTAATATGAGGCATATTACCATGCGTTGTTTTATACGCCATCGCATTTGACACGGAATAAAACTCGGTAAATCCAGAAACCTGTCCGATCCCATTTGGAGTTCCAGGAACCACAAAACGTTTATCGTCCCAAGGCTGCTGTACTTCTGGATTTTTTAATATCCATGCTTTTGCTAAGGCATTAATATCGTCTTCTGGACTACAGATTTGATCGACTAATTTAACTTTTA
Organism: Gelidibacter sp.; assembly: GCF_039916245.1. Lineage (GTDB taxonomy): Bacteria > Bacteroidota > Bacteroidia > Flavobacteriales > Flavobacteriaceae > Gelidibacter. The sequence continues at coordinate 1,673 of NZ_JBDSLS010000191.1, read as the reverse complement.
AAGCCTGTACTGCCGTTAGTTGTCTAGATTGGGTAATATATTCAATCGCTTTTCGAGGGCCTAATAGTCGCAAAAAACGTTGCGTCCCACCTGCACCAGGAAATAATCCTACAGAGCATTCTACTAATCCCATGACGTTTTTAGGATGATCGGTCATAATTCTGTAATTACAAGCCAGCGCAATTTCTACACCACCGCCCAATGCCAATCCGTTCATGGCAGCTACAACAGGTTTGGAAGAACGTTCCAATCGACGCATGGCACGATGTGTTTGCATGAGCATTTCGAAAGCGTCTTCTTTAGATTTATCATAATTTAAAAACCACTTCAAATCGCCTCCTGCAATGAAATCCTGTTTCGCCGAATTGATAACAACTCCTTTTACAGTGTCATCATTAAAAGCTTTATCTGTCGCTGTGAAAAATTCTATAACGGTTGCTTCGTTCATGATATTAACCGGAGCGTTGGCGACATCCCAAGTAATAAAAGCAATTCCGTCCGTATCTATTGAATATTTTATATGTTGCATTTTGTTTTCTTTTAAGCGATTACACACGTTCGATTATTGTAGCGATTCCCATGCCTCCACCCACGCAGAGCGTGGCTAAGGCGGTGCTTTTATCTTGCCGCTCCAATTCATCTAAAGCGGTTCCTAAAATCATACAGCCGGTGGCTCCTAAAGGATGCCCCATCGCAATCGCACCGCCGTTGACGTTGACAATGGAATGGTCTATTTTCATGTTTTCCATAATACGTAACGGCACGACTGCAAACGCCTCGTTGACCTCCCATAAATCAATGTCAGAAGCTTTCATCCCGGCTTTGTGCAATGCTTTTTTAGTAGCTGGCGTTGGCCCTTCGAGCATAATTAAAGGTTCTGATCCAATAATACTGCCCATTCTGATTTTTGCTCTTGGCGTCAATCCCAATTTCTGTCCAATTTCTTTGGTGCCAATGAGCATTAATGCAGCACCATCAACAAGACCAGAAGAATTACCAGCGTGATGGATATGGTTAATTTGCTCGATTTCTAAATAGGTATCTAAAGCAGTTTGATCGAACAACATCTGTCCCATCATTTCAAAAGCGGGATTCAATTTACCCAAACCTTCTAAAGTGGTGTTGGAACGAATATATTCGTCTATCGCTAAGATTTCTAAACCGTTGATATCCATAACTGGAATGATCGATTTTTGGAATGCATTTTTCGCCCAAGCCGCGGTGGCTCTTTTTTGTGATTCTAAAGCAAAACTGTCCACATCGTTTCGTGAATACCCATATTTTGTGGCGATTAAATCTGCCGAAATACCTTGTGGCACAAACTTTCCAAATGCAGCATCGGGTTCCATAACCCAGGCCGAACCATCAATTCCCATTGGCACTCTCGACATTGACTCTACGCCACCTGCGATAATAAGATCAGACCAACCAGACCTTACACGCGCTGCCGCCTGATTGACCGCCTCTAATCCAGAAGCACAATATCTATTTAATGAAACTGCGGCCAGATGATCACCGTAATTCGCCACCTGAGCGGCTACTTTAGCAATATTCCCACCCTGCTCACCGGCTTGCGTAACACATCCTAACACGAGGTCTTCCACATAAGAGGTATCTAAATTATTACGCTGTTTTAATGCAGAAAGCAAAGTCGTTACCAATTGCACCGGACT
>NZ_JBDSLS010000190.1:0-17842 GCF_039916245.1 Gelidibacter sp. | reverse complement strand
CGGTGAAAAAGGATTCGGTGGGTGGGCATTTTGGAGAACCGAACGCCATAATGAAATTGACTGTTCCTTATATTATATGGAAATTGGAGCCCTATCCCTATTATATATAGGAGTTGATACCTGTATGAACTGAACGACTGGAACGCGGATGGCGCTGATTGGGTATGATTGAATATGATTTCTTTCAGAACTGATGGAGAGCAATGGCTACTCTTTCTTGTATCATGATTGGACTTTAGTAAATGGAGGATTTTCCTCTTTAAATACAATCGCTCTCATTTTATAAATGCTGACTAAGCCGCGTTAGCGATGGAGCCCGTTGCTTGAACTCTTTGGGAACGCCAGGGAGCGGACCCAAAAGTGAGGGGCGAGAGCGCGGTGGTTACCCTTTTCGGGGAACCAAACGCCCAAACCAAAAAAACACTCCTTATTATATATAAGTGAACACCTATCTGAACTGAAGGAATGGAACACTGACCTGCCCGTCCATTCAGGCGGGCGACGCTGATTGCTTATGTTCATCCATGATTTCTTTCAGAACTGATGTACACCAATACCTGTTCATACTTGAGACAGGATAAACTTTAGTATAAAGAGAATCTTCCTCTTTGAATACAATTGCTTCAATTTTATAAATGCTGACTAAGCTACGTTAGCGATGGAGCCCGTTGCTTGAACTCTTTGGGTACGCTGGAGAGCGGTCCCAAAAGTGAGGGGCGAGAGCGCGGTGGTTGCCCCTTTCGGGAAACCAAACGCCCAAACCAAACAAATACTCCTTATTATATATAAGTGGAAAACTACATGAACTGAAGGAATGGAACGCGGACCTGCCCGTACGTTCAGGCGGGTGACGCTGAATGGAACACTGATGACGCTGATTGTTTATGATAATCTATGATTTCTTTCAGAACTGATGCACACCAATACCTGTTCATACTTGAGACAGGATAAACTTTAGTACAAAGAGAATCTTCCTCTTTGAATACAATCGCTCTCATTTTATAAATGCTGACTAAGCCGCGTTAGCGATGGAGCCCTTGCTTGAACTCTTTGGGGCGCCGAAAAGCGAACCCAAAAGTGAGGGGCGAGAGCGCGGTGGTTACCCTTTTCGGGGAACCAAACGCCCAAATGAAATAAACACTCCTTAATATCATATAAAAGCTATACCTTATATAAGCGTATATTATACATACAATTCCTTTATCACTCATATTATAGAAATCCGTTTTGAATAATTGCCAATTGAAACCCCCACTACGCTGCTCGAAGTTTATTGACTGTAATATTTATAACTATATATATATTGTATGAAAGCATTTAACCTCTTATCTTTGTGCTCCTAAATATTAAGAGATAATATGATTGATATCACGCTACCCGACGGAACTGTCAGACCATTTGAGAATAATGTAACACCAATGGATGTTGCTAAGAGTATAAGTGAAGGCTTCGCCCGAAATGTCATTTCCGCGAGTTTTAATGGAACGACGGTAGAAACTCACACCCCATTAACATCGGATGGTGCGCTCATATTATATACCTGGAATGACAAAGAAGGCAAAAAAGCATTCTGGCATTCATCAGCACACGTTTTGGCGCAAGCGCTTGAGGAGTTATATCCAGGAGTGAAACTTTCTATTGGCCCTGCCATTGAGAATGGGTTTTATTATGATATCGATTTGGGCGATCAATCGCTTTCTGATAAGGATTTCAAGACGATTGAAGATAAAATGCTCGAAATCACCAGAGGCAAACATGAGTTTAGTATGCGTTCGGCATCTAAAGCAGATGCCTTATCCTTATATAAGTCTCAAAACAACGAGTATAAAGTTGAGTTGATTGAGAATCTTGAAGATGGTACGATCACATTTTGTGACCATGACACCTTTACGGATTTATGCAGAGGCGGACATATTCCAAATACGTCCATTATTAAGGCCGTTAAAATAATGTCGGTTGCTGGTGCGTATTGGAGAGGTGATGAGAAGAACAAACAATTAACTCGGGTTTACGGAATTTCATTTCCGAAGCAAAAGGACCTCACAGAATACCTTCATTTACTTGAAGAAGCAAAAAAACGCGATCATAGAAAACTGGGCAGGGAATTAGAACTGTTCACGTTTTCATCAAAAGTAGGGCAAGGTTTACCTTTATGGTTGCCAAAAGGTGCTGCTTTACGTGAACGTCTTGAGGATTTTTTAAAGAAAGCCCAAAAGAAAGCCGGTTATGAAATGGTGGTTACCCCTCATATTGGACAGAAAGAACTTTATGTGACTTCTGGCCATTATGCGAAATACGGCGCAGATAGTTTTCAGCCGATCCATACGCCTGTTGAAGGTGAAGAGTTTTTGTTGAAACCGATGAACTGTCCACACCATTGTGAAATTTATAATGCAAAACCATTCTCCTATAAAGAACTTCCTAAACGTTATGCGGAATTTGGAACGGTATATCGTTACGAGCAAAGTGGGGAACTTCACGGCCTAACTCGTGTACGAGGTTTTACGCAAGATGACGCCCATATTTTTTGTATGCCAGATCAATTGGACGAAGAGTTTAAAAATGTTATCGACTTGGTGCTTTATGTATTTGGGTCATTAGGATTTGAAAACTTTACGGCACAGGTCTCTTTAAGAGATCCGAACACTCCTGAGAAATACATTGGTAGTGATGAAAACTGGGAAAAAGCTGAAGCCGCGATCCTTAATGCGGCCATAGATAAAGGTTTGGATTATGTGGTAGAAACTGGCGAAGCTGCTTTCTATGGTCCTAAATTGGATTTCATGGTCAAGGATGCTTTAGGAAGAAGTTGGCAATTGGGAACGATTCAGGTTGATTATAATTTACCGGAACGTTTTGACCTGACCTATAAAGGTAGCGATAATGAGTTGCACAGACCGGTTATGATTCACCGTGCGCCGTTTGGAAGTATGGAACGTTTTATAGCTATTTTGCTAGAACATACCGGTGGTAATTTCCCACTTTGGTTGATGCCAACTCAGGCAATCGTATTATCAATTAGTGAGAAATATGAAAAATACGCCGAAAAAGTTTTAAATTTGCTAGAAAATGACGAAATTCGCGCCCTCGCAGATAATCGAAACGAGACTATTGGTAAGAAAATCCGTGAGGCGGAAATGGCCAAAATCCCTTATATGATTATCATTGGCGAGCAAGAGGAGAAAGAAAACAAGATTACTGTGCGTCAACACGGAGGTGAAGATTTAGGCATGATAAGCGTAGAAGACTTCAAAAAAATCATTGACACAGAAGTAAATAAGACTTTAAAAACCTTCAAACAATAAAATTAAGTTTAACTAAAATATATAAGCCATAGCAATTCGTAGAAACAGAGGTAGCTTCAAAAGAACTGAAAAGGAGGAGCTTCATAAGATTAACAGAAGCATTAGAGCCGAGAACGTAAGACTTGTCGGAGATAATGTTGAACCTGGTATATACACCACCAAACAAGCTTTAGCATTTGCTGAAGAGCAGGAAGTAGATTTGGTTGAGATATCACCAAAAGCCGATCCGCCCGTATGTAAGGTAATGGATTACAAGAAGTTTCTCTATGAACAAAAGAAGCGCGATAAGGTATTAAAGTCTAAAGCGACTAAAGTTGTTGTTAAAGAAATCCGTTTTGGTCCTCAAACAGATGAGCATGATTACGAATTCAAAAAGAAACACGCAGAAAAGTTTCTTAAGGAAGGTGCAAAATTAAAAGCGTTTGTATTTTTTAAAGGACGTTCTATTGTTTTTAAAGAGCAAGGACAAATTTTACTATTAAAATTAGCCCAAGATCTTGAAGAATATGGTAAGGTTGAACAAATGCCAAGATTAGAAGGAAAGCGAATGACCATGTTCATTGCACCTAAAAAGAAATAGCTTCGACAAGCTCAGCTACCATTTGAAAAGCTCTGTTACATTTGACAGGCTTTGCTATGAAGTAAGCTTTGCTGCCGAACTATTAAGAATAAAAAAAATAACACCTCTGCTAAGACTAAGGTGTACAAAGATAATAAGCGAAAAGTAAATTTAAATTTAGGAGAAAATGCCGAAAATGAAAACAGTATCTAGTGCTAAGAAACGTTTTAAAGTAACGGGCACTGGGAAGATTAAAAGAAAACACGCTTTTAAGAGTCATATCTTAACGAAAAAATCTAAAAAGCGTAAGAAAGCCTTGACTCAATGGACATTAGTTCACGAGGCCGACATGAATAATGTTAAAATTATGTTGCGTTTAAAGTAACATCAGTTTTAACTGGTTAAAATAATTTATAAACCCTGGAGTTAGGCCTCAAAGATTTCCGATTAACGATTGTTGATTTTAGATTTTTGAACTCAAGTGTCGAAAACAAAATGACCGCCTACTACAAAAAACAATTAAGAAATGCCAAGATCAGTAAATTCAGTAGCAAAAAGAGCCAGAAGAAAAAAGGTTCTTAAACAAGCAAAAGGCTTCTTTGGAAGACGTAAAAACGTTTGGACAGTAGCTAAAAACGCGGTTGACAAAGCGATGTTATATTCGTACAGAGACCGTAGAGTAAAAAAGAGAAATTTCCGTTCATTATGGATTACGCGTATTAACGCAGCAGCCAGAATTCATGGAATGTCTTATTCAAAATTCATGGGAGGAATCAAAGCTAACAACATCGAATTGAACCGTAAAGTTCTTGCAGATTTAGCGATGAACCATCCTGATGCTTTTGAAGCCATTGCCAAAAAAATTAAAAAATAGGCGTTTCGCCAAAATAACAAACACATTTTTCGCTTATAAAAATCCGGTTCTTAATTGAATCGGATTTTTTTTTATAAACTCAACCATTTTAAATGGCATTTAGATTGGTCTAAGGAATGCGCTATGCTCCTACTCTAATAGTGTGGTGACAATACAACATCTATGAATTCTATCTTATTGGATTTCAAAATCGCCACAAACAATCTATCTTTTATGAATGGCGAAAATCTTAAGATCTTCTGTTTTACCTTTCAATAAGTCATCGCCAAAAGAAATTACCTAATAATTGAAGGTCAAGTTAAGTTGTTTTAATAGATCGTCTGAGATGAGCAGGGACTCCTTTGTATTCATTTCATTTTTTCTTGAATGCACGATTTGGAATTGAACACATCGCCGTGATAGGCCAATTCCTTTTTTACGGCACCAACTTCAGCAATGATGCTTTTACCACAATGTAAACCTGACTTAAATCGGGTTGCATGCCATGCTTTTTTTGATAGTATTTGGAGTGCCTCTTTAGTTTTCGTTCGAAATCAAAAAACAAATGATTCAATTCAAGTGCCGGACTCCTCATTTTGGACTCCAACTTAGCACAGCTTCAAAGCCAACATATTGGTATATTTCAGCATCGTATCTATCAATAATCTTGTTGAGATAGAAGAAACAGTGTTGAATGAGCTCACTTTATTTTAAATTTCCTAACTGTTCCACAAGCATTGTGGAAGATTTCAGATCCAGAAACATAAAGATTTTATCCACTTCTCGCGGATTCTTATAACGACCGATAAGCATTTTAAAGATAATGCCCTTCCCAAATTTGTCATTGGCCAGTCTTATAAATGAAAATAATAAGGAGCAAATGGTAAAATACGCGGTTACCATCCAAAATATTTTATTGGAAAGCGACCACCCGCGTTGATTTGGGAAGTCAATATTGAAATAATCTTCAGCTAGAGAAGCCATAATGCTCAAACAAAAGATCAGAAATACGAAATAAATTACGGACTTGGTCAGAAGAATGAGTCCTAAATTTAAAGATTTGGACCTAAATCTATCAAAAACATATTCAACAATCGTATAGACAACCGCCACCATAATTCCCAAAAGAACTCCGAACAGAAGATATTCAGAAACAGGAAGTATATGATTTGACTCTATTGCATACACCTGTTCCTGCTCTCTGCCCAAATAACGTATGAGAATAAAAAAACAAAATGCAAATGACCAGTATCTTGACTTTTTGAACACACAACTAAAGTATATTAAGCCAGATAGTGTGTTGTGGTTTGCGTATCCAAAAGAAACTTCAAAAGTAAAAACAGATATTAACCTTGACACCATTCGTGTGACAGGAGAACGGTTTAATATGACAACGGGAACAGCCATTTCCATAGACAACACGTTGAGCGCACTGCGTTTTAGACCTATTGACCGCGTCGGAAAATGAAGAAAGGAAAAATAAAATTATTGTTGTTTGAAGGAGCTATTATCTAAAAAAAACCAAAATGAAAGCTAAAAAAAGCTCTCCTTCACACTAAGTCTTCTGTTTTTTCTTTTTGGCTGCAGGAAATAAGACGTTATTCAAAATTAAACGATAGCCTGGCGATGTCGGATGTAGTTCCAATTCCGTTGGTGGATCGCCAACTTTATGTGTATAATCTTCGGGGTCATGTCCGCCATAAAAGGTAAAAAAGCCTTTGCCTTTAATGCCATGGATATATTTTGCTTCGCCATTGGTTTTATTCTCTCCCATAATGAGCACGTTGGATTTGATTTCATCTCTCGTAAAAGAAGTCGTCTGTCCCATAAACCCTTTCACTAAAGCGGTGTGGTTTTGGCAAAGCATGGACGGAATCGGATCCCATTTGGCAGAGAAATCCATTAATGTAAAATAATCCGTGAGCATTGAAATTTGACGCTTACCAGTCATGTCAATAGAAGAAAATTCATATACATTTGGATTTCTTTCCAAAATGAAGTCCTTAAATGCAAAGGTTTTTGAATAATCTATTCTGCTCTGATAATTGGGATCACTGGCGTCACCATCAAACATCGGCTCACAAATATCAACACCTTCCGCCGCCAAGGCAATGTCAAAACTATCCGTTGCGCTGCACATGGCAAACATAAATCCGCCGCCAACGACATAATCTCTTATTTTTAAAGCCACCGCCAATTTTTCTTCAGATACTTTTGCATATCCTAATTTTGCTGCCAAAGCTTCCGCTTGCTTTTTTTCTTCAATATACCAGGCCGCCGATTTGTAGGTTTTATAAAACTTACCATATTGACCGGTAAAATCCTCATGATGCAGATGCAACCAATCATAAAGTACCAACGCATCATTTAACACTTCTTCATCATAAATGCTTTCATATGGAATTTCAGCATACGTCAATACCATGGTCACGGCATCATCCCAAGGACGTTTTCCCTTTGGAGAGTACACCGCAATTTTTGGTGCCTTTTCTAGCACTACAGATTCCATGTTTTGCGACGGACTGGCGATAAGCTCTAAAATCTCTTCCGTTTTTGCGTCAGAAATAACCTCAAAGGAAACCCCTCTAATTTGACACTCGCGTTGAATTTCAGGCGCATCAGGCAACAAAAAAGAACCACCTCTATAATTAAGCAACCAATTGACTTTTAATTGTTTTTCAAGCGTCCAATAGGTTATACCATAGGCTTTCAAATGATTTTTTTGCCCTTCTGCATCCATAGGAATGAGGATATAACTAGCAAAACTATTTACAGAAGTGAATAAGAAAAAAAATATAGCTATTGCTCTTTTCAAAATTAAAGGTTTTTAGAGCCTGAAAAAGAAAGTCAGGAGATGGAAAGATACTTAAAATTGTTACTGTGGTAAATTGTTTTAACGGAATAATAAGAACTGTATTTTAATAATTTAGGAGGATTTACTCTCAAATTCGGGACAATCAAGTTGAATATCGTTGTTCTGCAAAGGCTTATTTAATAAATTACAGTGATGATTATCATCATTGACTTCATGGAATTTACATGCAAAACATATTCTTTGAACAGTCAGTAAGCCGGATTTATGGAGTCCATAAATTAATTCGGTCAAGGTCGCATACAAATTATCCAATCCATCAAGATTAACTAATCGCTTTTTTATAGGATCTGCAAAACTCTGTATTTTTGAAACCATAGTTTTACCTTTATCAGAAAGATGAATCGTATAACTCCTATTGTCAACACCCGAAAAATCTTTTATAATAAGCTCTTTTTTGTCCAGTGCTTTAACTGCATCACTAATGGTGGGCTTTGTAACATTAAACTCGTTGGCCAAATGGCTAACGTTGCAAAAATCAGGTTTGTGATTAGCAATAAATATGAGAAGTTGAATTTGGGTGGGACTCAATCCTGTGGCTTTCGCATGCTCCCAAAGTAATACTTTGAACAATTCAGATACGCGCTCAAGCCCAATTACAATTTTACTCGCCACAATCATTTGTTGATGTCCAGTGTTGAAAATGCTTTTTTCCATTTAATAAGATGTTATTTGTGCAAATCAAAGTTAGGTCGCCTAATCATAAAAGTCAAAATAATGTTAGAATTATAGATATTGACGTCTAGAATTTTGGTCATGATTTAAGTAACATTGACCACATCCAGAGAAGGCGATAGTAATTAGTTCAGCCCTAAGTTTACCCAAAAAATCCCGATTCTAAATTTTAATTGCAAAAACCAAAACTAGTATTTCTACAATAATTCTGTTGACAATAGTTTACTTAATAATCATAAGGTTTTCACCACGATACTATCCACAGTCGCCACAATTAGTAATATCATCCGCTATTTTTTAAAATGTTAGGATTTCATATTTTGGATGAAATCCTAACATAATTCTTGAAACTTATCCTTTGACATCTGCCATTGAAGCTCCAAAATTGATGTGTAGCACATGACCGTTTGGTGTTAATAATGCCGGCACGGACTTCACTCCTGCTTTTTCTGCTTGAGGAATTTTTGATTTATCCTCTCCCAAATTGACGACTTCAACATTAGAAGCGCCGATCAAATTAAGGATGTCCTGTTCCGCACTAAGGCAGACCGAACATCCAGCATGATAAAAAACTGATTTCGCCATAAACTTTTAGTTTAAAATTATAATGCACTATTACATCTCTAAATATAGTAAGGATTCCTAACTATTTGTGCTGAAAATATTAATTTAACATGAAAAAAACAGTTGATTATCAGTTTTGAAGGCCTTTGCCAGATAGTAAACTTGCGATTACTTTAGTGTTAGGGAATTGTTCCAAGATAATCTTAAGGAATACCGTGATTGGAATAGACATGATCATTCCTGGAATTCCCCAAATATAACCCCAAAACATCAACATCACCAAAACGGCAATAATATTGATCGAGAAGGATTTCCCCATAAAAATCGGCTCCAAAATGGCACCAAAAATAACCTGAGCCATGGTTATGGCAAGTATAAAGAAGAGCAAGGTACTAGTTGGATCCAACTCTACAAAGGCAAAAATGGACAAACTAATGACTGAAATAAACGACCCAATCATTTGCACAAAGTTGATTAAAAACACAAAAAGTCCCCAGAAAATCGGAAAGCTCACATCAAAATAGACGCAGGCCAACCCCGTGAAAAGACCTGTACCCAAACTCACTAAAAATTTAACCTTGATGAATTTTATCAGATCATTTTCAATTTTAAAAAAAGTTTTGACGGCGGTATGTTTTCGTTTTAAAATGGTGGCGTTCATTAACTTCTGAACGTTTATGGATTCTGCCAACCAAAGCACGGTAAAGAAAGCTGTGGTTAGGGCCATGCTGAAGAAATTCCCAATAATACTGACGACTGATCCAATATTCTTAGTTTCGGTTACTTGTGCCAATAAAGTGCCATTCTTACCTAACTCGACACCTAAAAAGGATTCCATACTATCTTTTAAGTTTCGAATCTTTTCTTCGGCTTCCGTAAAAAACACACTGTCAGAAGACATAATTTGCTTGCTGGACAGATGGATCAATTCCGCAGTAATACCCAATCCCAATAAAATTAAAAGAATGACGATAAAAATACTAATGTATTTTGGCACGCCCTTCTTCCTCAACCAACGCATCAAGGGTAAAAACAAGAGGGCGATAAACATGGAAAATGCCAATGGAACAAAAATGAACGACAAGATTTTAAGTAAATAAAATACAAGTGGCACAACGATAACCAATAACAATAAATTTGTTGTACGTAATTTATCCATGAGATCGCTTTTTTTTAAACCTTGCGAAGGTAAGTCAAAAAAAGCCGTTTTCAAATCCATAATTTGAGATTAAGAGATGCGTTATTACCATACGAGTTACCAAAGGTAATACCATCAAACTTCTTGCTCTTAATGTTTAAAGAGTCTCTAAAAATAGGCTACAATCCTCGGTATAAATGGGACAAGATAGATTCAAAAAAAAACCGCTATCAACGAAGCAAACTCCATGAAACAAAATGAGCCCGATACCAGATCGAGCTCATTATAATTTGTATAAACTTTTAGACTCCTCAAAAAAAGGTGCCAACTGTAATTAAATTGGAGTATTAAAACGGTACATCATTATCGTCCTCATCATACATTGGTGGCGGATCAAACGCATCAGATGGCGATGGGAAACTACCAGATTGAAATGGATTTTCATTGGCTGGCGCATTCATTTTAGAATGGAATTCACCAAATGGCGTATCAAAATCATCTAGGTTATCAAACTTACCGAGATTTCCAATAAACTTCAATCGAATGTTTTCCAAGCCACCGTTTCTGTGCTTAGCGATGATAAATTCGGCCTGACCTTCAGTAGGCGAGCGTTCCTCATCATCCCATTCGTCAATTTTATAGTATTCTGGTCTGTAAATAAACGATACAATATCCGCATCTTGCTCAATAGCTCCAGATTCACGTAAGTCAGATAACAACGGTCTTTTACTTCCTCCACGTGTTTCCACCGCACGTGATAATTGCGAAAGTGCAATGACCGGAATGCTCAACTCCTTTGCCAAGGCTTTAAGGTTACGCGAAATGGTTGAAATTTCCTGCTCCCTGTTCCCACCTTTCTGGCTTCCGCCAGCAGTCATCAATTGCAAATAATCAATAATGATCATTCTGATGCCATATTGTGATGCCAAACGTCGTGCTTTTGCACGTAAGTCAAAAATAGAAAGCGACGGGGTATCATCAATAAACAAAGGTGCTTTCTCCAAAGCTTTCACTTTCACGTTCAATTGTTCCCATTCGTGTTTTTCAAGTTTACCAGTACGCAGTTTTTCTGATGACAATCCTGTTTCACTAGAGATTAAACGTGTAATCAACTGTACCGAAGCCATCTCCAAGGAGAAGAATGCCACGGGAATATTATGACCTACGGCTATATTTCGGGCCATAGACAAGGTCAAAGCCGTTTTACCCATACCAGGACGAGCCGCTACAATGATCAAGTCACTTTCTTGCCATCCTGAGGTCAATTTATCCAACTTATCAAAGCCTGAAGGCACCCCACTCATCCCTTCCTTATTGGATATTTCTTCAATTTTCTTTTTAGCTTGAATCACTAAACTTTGCGCAGTTTCCGTCGATTTCTTGATATTACCTTGGGTTACTTCGTAAAGTTTTGCTTCAGCTTGGTCCAGCAAATCAAAAACATCCTTCGTTTCATCATACGCATCTTCAATAATTTCGTTGGAAATCTTGATCAAACTACGTTGAATGAATTTTTGAAGGATAATACGTGCATGAAACTCAATATGTGCCGAAGAAGACACCCGTTGGGTCAAGGAAATCAGGTAGAAATCGCCCCCAACCAATTCCAATTTCCCGTCTTTCTTTAATTGACTGGAAACGGTTAATAAATCGATAGGCTCACTGTTTTCAAACAATTTGAAAATAGCCTCAAAAATGTGTTTATTGGCATCTTTATAAAAAGCATCTGGACTCAAAATATCGATGACTTCATCCACACCTTTCTTGTCAATCATCATCGCCCCAAGCACAACCTCTTCTAAATCAATAGCTTGAGGCGGTATTTTACCTTTCTCTAAGCTAATGAGAGTGCTTTTGTCCACTTTATATCCTTGTATTTGATTGGGTTGTTTCATGAATGCGAAAATAAATAAATTGTAAAGAATGTAGCACATTTAAAGGGCTTCAATCTTAACAGGTCATCAACAATCTAACTGTTAATAACTCAAAAGTATTGTTAATAAGGCCAAAAAAAACTGAAGTCAACAACTCCAGTTTTCATTTTAGTTAATGTATGTGGGCATTGTTATTTATAGACCCCCATATTAGCATATTTTTCCATGCGGGCTTTTACCAATTCTTTTGGTGATAAGTTTTTAAGTTCATCAAAAGATTTTTCTATCGCTTTTTTAACCGCCAAAAAGGCTTCTTCACGATTGGTATGTGCACCACCCAATGGTTCTTTGATAATATCGTCGACCAATTTCATTTTTTTCATATCGGGAGCCGTAAGTTTTAAAGCTTCGGCTGCTTGCTCTTTATATTCCCAGCTACGCCATAAAATAGACGAACAAGATTCTGGAGAAATAACAGAATACCAAGTGTTTTCCATCATCAATACGCGATCTCCAACGCCAATTCCTAAAGCACCACCAGAGGCACCCTCACCGATAATCACACAAATGATTGGCACTTTCAAACGGGTCATTTCCAAAATATTTCTGGCAATGGCTTCTCCTTGTCCGCGCTCTTCAGCTTCCAGTCCTGGATAAGCTCCAGGCGTGTCGATTAAGGTCACGACAGGAATTTTAAACTTTTCAGCCGATTTCATCAAGCGCAATGCTTTACGGTAACCTTCAGGATTTGACATCCCAAAATTACGGAACTGTCTCGTTTTGGTATTGTATCCCTTTTGTTGTCCGATGAACATATAAGTTTGATTGCCGATTTTTCCCAAACCGCCAATCATAGCTTTGTCATCCTTTACATTTCGATCCCCGTGCAATTCCAAAAAGGTATCGCCGCACAAGGCTCTAATATGATCCATCGTATAGGGTCTGTTGGGATGACGCGATAACTGTACACGTTGCCACGCGGTTAGATTTTTATATATCTCTGTCTTTGTAGCGATGAGTTTCTTCTCAATTTGTTCACAGGTTTGAGTTACATCCACGTCACTTTCCTTACCAATAATTTGGCATTTTGACAACTGTTCCTCTAGTTCTTTTATGGGAAGCTCAAATTCTAAATACTCCATAGAAATTTAAGATTTAATTATTTGTTAGCCTACAAACCTACGTAAATTTTTCCGATCTGATAAAATCTAAAACGGGAAAATCAGGTATTATATTGACCTTGGTGCAAAGTTAAGGATAATCAAAGAAACTCCTATTACTTAATCGATTTTGTGTAGATTTCGTTTTCTCGCTTTATAAGATTTTACATTCTTAAAGATGCCATCTAATAGCACAGATGACAACACCAAAATGGCTCCATAATAGAACTGAGACCCCATAGTTTCAGTTGCCGGAAATAGAATTAACGCCAAAGTTATTCCATAAACGGGTTCTAAATTGTAAGAAAGAACTACGGTATAAGCACTGATATACTTCATTACTTTAACACCACCGATAAACGCATAGGCCGTGCAGATAGAGGCCAAAAGAAAAAGATAAATCCAGTCGGAAGGCGACAGCGCAAAGAATTCGGCGTCAAATCCACCTTTAAAAACCAGTATAAAAATGGTCAAGAATACTACCCCACTTACAAACTCATAAAATGAAATGACCGTGGCGGAGTGTTTTTGTATAAATGTCCCATTGATGACTGCAAACAAACTTGATAATAATGCCGAAATGACACCTAGTATAATGCCATTTATGTATTTTAATTCACCTCGGGTAATTAGAAAAACCCCAAAAATGACGACCAGACCAAACAGAATTTCATACCAGATGATGCGCCGTTTATAAAAGATAGGTTCAATAAAAGACGCGAAAAATGCACCTGTTGAAAACATGGCGAGTGTGATGGAAATATTGGATTGTTTGATGGCTTCAAAAAAGGTAATCCAATGTAAAGCTATGATGACGCCGGCTGCAAAAAATTTGAGCATGGTCCGCTTTTCAATTTTAATCTTGAGCTTTCTGAACTTGATGTAACCAAACATGAGCATTCCTGCTATGGTCATTCTATACCAAACTAAAGGAATGGATCCAATGGTAATTAATTCTCCTAGAATAGCCGTAAAACCCGCAATAAACACCAATAAATGAAGATGCAGGTAGTTTTTTAACTTAGCGTTTTGCATTGTAGAGAAGATAAATAGCCAAAACACCAAACACCACATTGGGAAGCCAAGCGGCAAGAAGTGGCGAGAAATCGGATTGTTCGGCCAATACCCCGAAAACTTTGTCAAAAAACACATAAACCATAGCGGTTGTAATCCCAAATGCCAAGTTGACACCCATTCCGCCGCGTCGCTTAATGGAAGATACGGACACCGCTATTATGGTCAGAATAAAAACGGCCACCGGCAAACTCCACTTTTTGTATTTTACGATTTCATAGCGTCCAATATTTGAAGAGCCTCGAGCCTTCTCCTTGTTTATAAAATCCACCAATTCAGAATATGGCTTTGTTTCTGCGATATAATTCACAGGCGTCAAATCTTCCAAATCAAAAGAAAACAAGGTATCCAGCCGTCGTCGGTTGTCAATAATATCTCCGTTATCTGTAATGGTCCTTTTGAAATAATTAAAGAGCTTATAAGTACTATCTTTTTCAGAATAGACAATGGAGTTCGCGAAAATCTTGTATTTCAATTCGTTGTTTTCAACATGCTCCAAAGTGAAGTTATAACCTGTTTTTTGGCCGGGATCGAAACTGCTCACAAAAATAAAGTCGGTATCATTAATCTGCCGGAAAATATTTTGTCCGGTCTGTTTACTCGCGGCACTTTTTAAATACTTGTAAGAAAACTCATTAAATCCCTGACTTGCAATAGGTGCCAAATAGAATCCCAAGATCATCGCAAATATGGAAATAATGGTCGCCCCAATTATATAAGGTCGAAGAAAACGTGAAAATGAGACGCCAGAACTTAAAAAAGCGACGATTTCTGTATTATTGGCCAGCTTGGATGTAAAAAAGATAACGGACAAGAACAGGAAAATAGGAAATAGCAAATTCGCAAAATAGATCGTGAAATTGAGATAGTACAATGCCACTTCCCAAAAAGGCACTTTATTTTCTAAAATCTTTCCAATTTTCTCGGCGAGGTTGACCGTGATTCCAATAGGAATAAACAGTAGCAACATCATCAAAAATGTGAGGAGATAACGTTTTAATATGTACCAATCGAGGATTTTCAAAGTTGGAAAACTATTGTTTATTTATTATTTTTATTTCTTATTCTCGCTCAAATATGAGACTTTCAGCTTATAACTTCGCTCTTTCCCGCCTTCGCTAAATGTACGAAAGGGAAAAAGTTTTGAGGTTTGTTGTTAGATTCAAATTAGAAGTTTCAATTTCATTTTCGATTTCGATTTCAACTTCCCTCCTTCGCTAAAAGCTGCGGACGGGCAAGCAATTTCAATTTCAATTTCAATTTCAATTTCACTTTCAATTTCAGCTTCTCGCTACAACCGCTTATCCATCTGTTTCACCATCATATCTTTCCAAGTTCCAAAAGTTCCGGCTAAGATATGTTTTCTGGCTTCTCTAACCAACCACATATAAAATCCGAGGTTGTGAATGGTTGCAATCTGCATGGCCAAACGCTCATTGACACTGAACAAATGACGTAAATAGGCTTTCGAATATTCGGTATCCACATAGGTCATGGCCATCTCGTCCAAAGGCGAAAAATCCGCTTCCCACTTTTTGTTTTTGATATTCATGGAGCCGTGTGCTGTAAATAACATCCCATTTCGGGCATTACGCGTTGGCATGACACAATCAAACATATCAATACCCAAAGCAATATTTTCCAGGATATTGATTGGCGTTCCCACACCCATCAAGTATCGTGGTTTATCTTCGGGCAATACGCTACACACCACTTCAGTCATGGCGTACATTTCCTCAGCAGGCTCGCCAACTGACAATCCGCCAATAGCATTTCCTACCGCACCAGCATTGGCGATATACTCAGCCGATTGTAAGCGCAGATCTTTATAGGTACTTCCTTGAACAATGGGAAAAAAACTTTGTTCGTAATTATAGTGAAACGGTGTTTTATCCAAATGTTTAATACAGCGATCCAACCAACGGTGAGTCATGTGCATGGAGCGCTTGGCGTAATTATAGTCACAAGGATATGGGGTACATTCGTCAAAAGCCATTATAATATCAGCACCAATGACGCGCTGGATTTCCATGACATTTTCTGGGGTGAAAGTGTGATAACTGCCGTCAATATGCGATTTAAACTTAACGCCTTCCTCTTTAATCTTGCGATTAGCAGATAATGAATAGACCTGAAAACCACCTGAATCCGTCAGGATAGGACGATCCCAATTCATGAATTTATGCAAACCTCCAACCTGTTCCAAAATTTTTGTCTGCGGACGTAAATAGAGATGATAGGTATTCCCTAAGATCACATCGGCATTGATATCATTTTTAAGTTCTCGTTGGTGTACTCCTTTAACGGAAGCTACCGTACCTACCGGCATAAAAATAGGTGTTTCAATAACGCCGTGATCCGTGGTAAGCACTCCTGCCCTCGCCTTAGTTTGAGGGTCTTTTCCTTTTAATTCAAATTTCATATGTAGCAAACCTACATCTTTTTTTAATTCAAACTGAAAATAATCAGATTGAACGCAGATGCGATGGTATTTTAAAAATTGTAATAAGTGGGCAAAGATAAACATTGCTGCAAATAACATAAAGGGCTCTTAAGAAAACTTTTAAAATTCTATTTTGGCCAAATTAACACCATCTCAAGGACGGATTTTGAGGTTAAGCTCAAGTGCGTTTAAAATTACCCGAACCATTGCCTATGTAATTGTTAGCAAACAACAGTATTGGTTAATAAGTGCGCCAACATCGTTTTGATTTCGGGGTTTAAAACTTTACTTTTGCACCGTAAAAAACAAACTTTTATAAAATGTCAAACACACAACAATTAGAAGATTTAACAACTCAGGTACGTAGAGATATTCTCCGTATGGTACACAAGGTCAATTCTGGGCATCCAGGAGGCTCATTAGGTTGCGCAGAATTTATGGTTGCGCTTTACAATGAGATCATGGACAGAAAGGATACTTTTGAAATGGATGGCATAGGTGAAGACCTATTCTTTCTTTCCAACGGTCATATTTCACCAGTATTTTACAGCGTCTTGGCAAGAGCAGGCTATTTTCCTGTAGAAGAACTGAATACCTTCAGGTTACTAAACTCCCGTTTACAAGGTCACCCAACTACACATGAAGGTTTACCTGGTATCCGTGTAGCTTCAGGATCATTAGGTCAAGGTATGTCTGTTGCCATTGGCGCAGCACAAGCTAAAAAACTAAATAATGATCCGCATTTAATCTATAGTTTACATGGTGATGGCGAATTGCAAGAAGGCCAAAACTGGGAAGCGATTATGTATGCTTCTGCTAAAAAAATTGACAATCTTATTTCGACCATCGACCTTAACGGACAGCAGATTGACGGATCTACGGATACTGTATTGCCAATGGGAAGTATCAAAGATAAATTTGAAGCTTTTGGATGGACCGTTGTGGAAATCGAAGAAGGCAATAATATCGAGGCTATTCTTAAAGGTATGGCAGATGCTAAATCAAAAACAGGTCAAGGAAAACCAGTTTGTGTGCTTTTGAAAACAGTAATGGGCCATGGTGTTGATTTTATGATGCATACGCACGCATGGCATGGAAAAGCGCCTAATGATGCGCAGTTAGCTATTGGATTGGAACAGAATCCTGTAACTTTGGGAGACTATTAAAAAAGTCGGCAGTCACAGTCAGCACCCGATAGCTATCGGGACTGAAGGACTTTTAAAAGATATATTAATTAAACAGATACCCACCTTCGTGGGCATTACAATGAAAACATACACAAATACAGGAAATAAAGATACTCGTTCAGGTTTTGGAGCGGGATT
>NZ_JBDSLS010000189.1:0-6953 GCF_039916245.1 Gelidibacter sp. | reverse complement strand
GGTTTTTAGTGGTTACAATTTCTAAAATATGAAAATCATGAAGTGTTTAGTCGAAATAAAATCGATTATAAATCATTGTTGACAGATTAAAGCTGCGTTGATCTACTAAGAATAGAGATAAATAAAGGTGTTTCAATGTTTTTGACCCTCAATCTCCTTCATTTCGAGGTTTTTTGAAAACTATTGCTAAATCATCATAACCCATTCTAATTATGAATTTCACAGCCCTTATTTTCAATTAATTACGTGGTTAGTCTTTGTTCTTGGTTCTATCAGCGAGGCAGCGGTTACTGAGCTTGTCGAAGTGTCTTAATTCTTTTTCGGACAATAGTGATTATAAATATATGCTTCAGTTTTAAATACTTTAAAAAAAGTAATATACTTGTGGTTCATTACAAAAAGTGCTTTGCTCTATGGATGGAGCATAGTATCGGAGAAATGAAAATTATAAATATAATCTAACATAGATTCCCTCCTTCGTGGGAATGAAAAAACATTTTTCAATGCAATTACTAGGAATTAGCTCCAGAATAAACCACCCAGAATTTGGCAAAGGCGTCGTAACCAACGTCACCTCAAAACATTATTGGGTAACATTTATTGACAGCGGATTAGAAACGATTGACCTCGATTCGGAATTTGAAGTCATCGAAGCCGCAGAAGATGATGTAGATACCATCAGTTTTCATGAAGTGGAAACTACTCTAAAATCTATTTTGAAGAAATGGAGCGACGTGAGCGAAGTCGTGACCATCGCTGATAAGTGGAAAGGTGGCAAACTCATTTTACAGCCGGGAGATTCTAATCTAAAATCGAGTGAAGTGCCTATTGATACGTTTTTTCATAAAATCACGATGGTTCGTGACCGTTTGCGTGTGATGGAGCAAAAAATCAATAGCAGTAAGCTCGACGAACAAGAAAAGATTGAGCTGCAGCAATATATTACCAGAAGTTACGGCAGTTTGACCACCTTTAATGTTTTGTTTAAGCATGCTAGTCAAAACTTTGTGGGGCAGAAGGGGTAGAATTCAGTCTTCAGTTGGCAGTCTTCAGTTGGCAGTCGCAGTCACAGTCTCAAGGGCAGCAGATAGGACAATAGTTCTCAGGTTTTAGTTGTTAGTGGGAAGTTAAAAGTTTTTACTAGAACCAATTTCTTTGTGAAACTCTGTGTTTCCTTTGTGCAACTCTGTGTAATAGCATTCACGGTTACATTCATAGTCACAACGGCTGAAGGCAGGGGCTATAGTTGCTAGATTATAGTCGGTAGTGGGTAGTTGAAAATTTTTGCTATTACATATTATTTTGTGAAACATGTGTCGTTTATTTTTTAGAAATAAATCGGTTAATTCAATTGAAAAACATAATTTTTACTGAACACTGAACACTGAACACTGCCCGTCCGCAGCTTTTGCGAAGGGGGGAACTCATAATTTATTTCTGTCCAACTATATCCGTGATCTCTATGCCAATGACCATAAACTTATGAAAAGTTGGTAATTGCGCACCGCTTTCGGTGGTTGTCCAATCGCTCCAAGTGGCTTCCAAACCGTTAATTGGTAAAATGTTCACCCACATTTGGAAGCTTGTTGGTTTTCCTGAAGCATCCAAATGCCACAGATAAGAATCTCCAGGCGTAGTGCCTCCACAGCTGTAAGTGACTAAAAGTGCTTCTTGGCCATTTTCTAAAGTTACCAAGCTGCGCTGTGTTCCTGAATCGAAAACTTTATAGGGCGCCACTAACCAGAATGAGTCATTATTAAAATAAACGATTGCTTTTTCAATAAGTTCTTTTGACGAGTTGCCTTCTACTTTTATGTCGTTTTGAAAGGCTTTACTCTTAGAGGTATCGTTCAAGTCGAGATTGATTTTATAAGCTTTCCAAAACACTTCACACGTATTTTCGGCCTTATTCCACTTATAGTGATGTCTTTTATTGAAGGTCCATTCTATATAGTCAGTGTTTTTATAGGCCTCATAATCGAGGGCATTTAGCATTTTTGTCGCCAATTGTTCCGCTTGCGGACCTTCGATTCCTGTGGGTAACTCTTCATTATATTTAAAGTATAAAATACCAAATAGGAAAAGGGTAGGTAGCGTAAAGAAGACGATGACTCCTGCTACGATTTTTAATATTTTTTTCGGACTTGCCACGGATGATTTTTTTGTTAAAAATAGTTGTTGCAAATATAGTTGTTTCACAGAGACACACTGAGTAATATGAGATGCACAAAGAAATATGTAATAAAACGCTGTGTACCTCCACGTTTCTTAGTGTAAATCTGTGAAATAACTCAGCCCTAATTATCTATTCCAAAGTGTAATCCAACTTCAGCGCTGCTAATTTTTCACTCGAAAACAAACGCAATTCCTCAAAAAAAGAAGTGAATTCTGCTTCAAATTCCTGATAGAATTCCTTGAGTTCGTCGGTGGCGCGATCCATTCCAACAATATTTTTTGTCCGTCTGTTCATGCCATTTAATGCGTTTTGGATGCCTTCAATTTTCGCATAGTTCAATAACCAGTTATCGGCAAGCATATAGGGCATCATTTTTTGTATGCGCGATGGGAGCAGATCATTATGTATTCGCAAGGATTCATAGAAGTCATCCACATATATTTTTAATGGTATTTCTGAATAGGAGGACCAATTTTTAGCTAAAAAATGATCGTATAAAATATCGACAATCACACCACTATAATGACCGTATCGGGGATGTAAGCGTTTGGTACTTAATCTAACGGTAGGATGCGCATCGGTAAACGTGTCAATTTCGCGATGTAAAAGAACGCCAACTTGAATGGCATTCGGATAAGTTTGATACCGTTTGCCTTTAATGCCGTCGGCAATAAAGTTTCCAATAGTGATCATTTCGTTATCTCCCGAAAGGTAAATATGGGCTAAAAAATTCATTCAATAAATATATGTATTTTTGGTCTTCAAAAATTATAATTTGGAGAGATTACCCAATTTAGATCCCTTACGTTTTATTTTAGCTTCATTGGTTGTTTTTTTTCATTTGCCACAACTCTCCTCTAATCAAGGACTGCCGAGTGCCACTATAATCCCTGTTTTTAACAGAGGTACAGAGGCTGTTTATATGTTTTTCGTGTTGAGTGGATTTTTGATTATCAAACTGATTTATAGACAAAAGCTTCAGAGCCGCTTCTCCATTAAAAAATTTTATATACGACGGGCTTTAAGAATATTACCGCTTTATTATCTTATTGTTAGTTTCGGTTTTATTTTCTACAATGTTATTTTACCCTATTTGGGCATTCCTTTTGAAATCAATTATAAATTGCATGAAGGCATTTTATGGACTGTTTTTTTTCTGCCTAACGTGTTTGCTAAACTTTATGCTCCTGGTGGGATTTTGGGGATATTGTGGTCTATTGGAATTGAAGTACAGTTTTATTTTATGATCGCTCTTCTGATGTACTTTGTAACCAAAACCAAGGTTTTGAGAATGTTGGTTGTTTTAAGTGTGTTCTATTTTGTAATGTATCATTTAGATGTACTGTATTTTTTAAGACAATATTATTTTGTGTACTTCTTTTTGTTTTTTGGTGGGATTATTGCCATTCTGGAAGAAAAAAAACAGCTTGAATTTTTGAAGTCATCAAGCATTATTCCGTTGTTGATTGTTTGTGCTGTAGTGCTCTACTTTTTTACAGATCTGCTCTATTTTGAATCCTTATGGCTTTATAATCTTTTCACAATGATTATCTTCGGGCTGTTCATACATACTTTAGCACATAATAATTGTGGTAAACAAATCCGTAATAAACGACTCCATCATTTAGGGCACATTTCTTATGGTATTTACATGTATCATGTAATTGCTATGAATGCGGTGGTTTTTTTATTTTTGAAAGTTCAAGAAATGGAAATTTTCAATGATTTGGTAATGATTATTTTGATTTATATATTGACTTTTGCATTGACCATTTTAATGGCTCATTTTTCATATAAATACTTTGAAACCTATTTTTTAAAACTTAAAAATAAATTTAGATAAATGACACTCATCAAATCAATTTCAGGAATACGAGGTACTATTGGCGGAAAAGTTGGCGATAATTTGACCCCAATTGATGCGGTTAAATTTGCAGCGGCTTATGGTGTATGGATCAAGCAACAGCGACACAAGGAAAACTACCGTGTTGTGGTGGGGCGCGATGCGCGAATTTCTGGTGAAATGATCCAAAATTTAGTCATGAATACGCTAGTAGGATTAGGCATTCACGTGATTGATCTTGGATTGTCAACAACACCTACAGTAGAAGTTGCTGTCCCAATGGAGCATGCTGATGGCGGAATTATTTTGACCGCCAGCCATAACCCAAAACAATGGAACGCGCTTAAACTCCTTGACGCCAAAGGCGAATTTTTAAATGCTGCCGAAGGTGCCAAAATTTTAGAAATAGCCGAAAATGACCACATGGATTTTTCTGAAGTAGACCATCTTGGTAAAATCACAAAAAACGAAGCGTATATCGATATTCATATTGATGAAGTTTTAAAGATGCCGTTGGTCAATAAGAAAGCGATTAGAGACGCCAAATTTAAAGTGGTGGTCGATGGTGTCAATTCTACCGGAGGAATTGTTATTCCGTTGTTATTAGAGCGTTTAGGCGTCCAGGCGATAAAATTGTATTGTGATCCGACGGGTCATTTTCCACATAACCCAGAGCCTTTAAAGGAACATCTACAAGATTTATCGGCGATGGTCGTTGCCGAGAAAGCTGATTTTGGAATTGCGGTTGATCCTGATGTGGATCGTTTGGCTTTTGTGGATGAAAACGGGGAGATGTTTGGTGAAGAATACACCTTAGTGGCCTGTGCAGATTATGTATTAAGCAAAACCCCAGGAAATACGGTGAGTAATATGAGTTCAACCAGAGCTTTGAGAGATGTTACTGAAAAACATGGCGGAAGTTATGAGGCCAGTGCCGTAGGAGAGGTCAATGTTGTGGAATTGATGAAGAAGAATCATGCCATTATTGGAGGCGAAGGTAACGGCGGAATTATTTATCCGGAATTACATTATGGCCGTGATGCGCTTGTGGGTGTGGCATTGTTTTTAAGTTTGCTGGCAGAAAAGGAAATGTCTGTAAGTGCACTTCGAGCGACTTATCCAAATTATTTTATGGGCAAGAAAAAGATCGATTTGACTCCAGAAATTGATGTAGATGGTATTTTAAAAACGATGGAAGCGCGTTATAAAGATGAAAAATTGACGACTATTGACGGTGTTAAAATAGATTTCAGCAACAGTTGGGTGCATTTGCGCAAGAGTAATACCGAGCCAATTATCAGGATTTATACCGAGGCGCCTTCACAAGTTGAAGCTGATGCACTTGCTGATAAAATCATTGCTGAAATTAAGGCTATCGCAAATATTTAGTACCTTTGAGAGGATTTTAATGTTCATGAATCTGAAGCAGATAACTATCGTTGAAATGAACATGAAATGGAATTCATCCCGTTATTGGACGGGATAAAATACTTGAAAATTTTAATTCGAATGATTTCAACAGTAACACCACATTTAAAAACAACTGAACTCGAGCAATACTTTCAACAGTTCAGAAAGCATATTATAGGCATTGATCAGGAATTTGAGACCCCTTATGGGAAGAAGAAAATCGTTTATACCGACTGGACCGCTTCCGGGCGTTTGTACCGACCTATTGAGGAAAAGTTGATGAATGTTTTTGGGCCTTACGTCGCGAATACGCATACCGAGACGACTGTTTCGGGCACGGCAATGACTAAGGCTTATCACAAGGCAAAGCATATCATCAAGGATCATGTGAATAGCAACGATGATGATGTGTTGATTTGTTGTGGCAGTGGAATGACCGAAGCGATCAATAAATTTCAGCGTATTTTGGGTTTGAAAGTGCCTGAAAACATGCAAAAGTATACAGTGGTTCCTGCGGAAATAAAACCTGTTGTTTTTATCACGCATATGGAACACCATTCCAACCAAACGTCATGGTTGGAAACCATTGCAAAAGTGGAAGTCATTCCTCCAGGAGAAGATGGCTTATTCTGCATGGAAAATTTTAAAGTACTTCTTGAACACTATAAAGATCATCCTATTAAGATTGCCTCCGTTGTTGGCGGATCGAACGTGACAGGAATTCAAACGCCTTATCATGCCATTGCTAAATTGATGCATCAAAATGGTGGGGTTTGTTTTGTAGATTTTGCATGTTCTGCTCCTTATGTTCATATTGATATGCATCCGGAAGATGAAGAAGAGGCCTTGGATGCTATTTTCTTTTCGCCACACAAATTTGTTGGAGGGCCGGGCACATCTGGTGTTTTGATCTTCAGTAAAAAATTGTACAAAAACATGATTCCTGATAGTCCAGGTGGCGGTACGGTAAGCTGGACCAATCCTTGGGGAGAGCACAAATACATCGATAATATTGAAGATCGGGAAGATGGTGGGACTCCAGGATTCTTGCAAACCATTAAAACTGCTTTGGCCATTAAGTTGAAGGATCAAATGGGAGTTGACAATATCCTTGAGCGCGAACATGAAATTATCGATTATATTTTCGAGAAGCTCAATGCTATTGATAACGTGAATATTCTTGCGGGTCAGCATCAAGACAGATTGGGAGTGATTTCTTTTTATATTGATGATTTGCACTTCAATTTGGGCGTAAAGATTTTAAACGATCGTTTCGGAATCCAAACACGAGGTGGTTGTAGTTGCGCAGGTACTTATGGGCATTTCTTATTGCACGTTGACGTGGAAATGTCCAATGAATTGACCAATGAGATTTCTTTGGGCGAATTGGTTCGTAAGCCGGGTTGGATTCGTATGTCCATTCATCCGACGACAACGACCGCAGAAACGGTTTATTTTTGTGAAAGTTTAAAAGCACTTGCTGAAAATCACAAGGAATGGGCGAATGATTATGAATACATCGGA
>NZ_JBDSLS010000188.1:0-4691 GCF_039916245.1 Gelidibacter sp. | reverse complement strand
CATGATAAAAACTTGCCACAACAAATATTCGACCGTGTCCTGGTCATGCTCATTAACGAAGCAGCCGATGCTTTATTCTGGAATATCGCTTCCGCAGAAGATATTGATAACGCCATGACCAAAGGCGTCAACTATCCGAAAGGCTTGTTGGCTTGGGCAGATGAAAAGGGAATCGATTGGTGTGTCAATAAAATGGACGAATTGTACGATGAATATCGAGAAGATAGGTACCGCTGTAGTCCGTTGTTGAGGAGAATGAATAAATCAGGTTTGAGGTTTTTTGATTAACGATTGCTGAATGCTGATTTTTGATTTAAGAAGTTATACACTTCAACAATCAAAAATCGTTAATCTTCAATCAAAAATAAATTAAATGAACGAAAATAAAATACCCTATAAAATGCTATCACTCGATCCCTTCAGCTCCTGGCTCGGCATCGAAATTCTAGAATGTGAGATCGGCAGATGTAAAGTCGCTATGACCATTCGTAAAGAAATGCTCAACAGTATGGGGAAAGCGCATGGAGGTATTAGCTATTCATTAGCAGATACCGCTTTTGGTTTTGCTGCAAATACGCATGGAAAATATGCGGTTTCTATTGAAACCAGCATCAACCATATTGAAGCATTAATTGAAGGGGATTATTTAATCGCTGAATCGGTGATTGAAAACGTTAAAAATAAATTGGGCTTTAATATTATTGAAGTCAAACGAGGCGATGAATTGGTTGCTCTTTTTAAAGGTGTGGTCTATCGAACCAGCAAAAATTGGGAAGAATAGCCTATAAATTTTTATGAATTTAGTAAATTAGAGGTATAAACACTAAACAATAAATCATATGAAATGGGAAGGTAGAAGACAAAGTGGGAATTTGGAAGACCGTCGTGGGATGAGTTCCAAAGGGAAATTAGCTGCTGGTGGTGGAATCATCGCTATTGTAGTAGTTTTGCTCCAGCTTTTTGGCGGCGAAACCGGTCAGCAATTAGCGCCGATTCTTGAAGGCGTATCCCGACAACCCGTTTCCCAACCAACAGAACAAAGGGAGTTAACTGCAAAAGAAAAGGAGACGGGCGTTCTTTTTAAGAGAATTTTGGCAAGTACCGAGGATACTTGGAGCCAAATATTTACAGAAAATAATATTGGTAATTATGATAAGCCAGGTATGGTTTTATTTACTGATGCTGTCAGTACGGGATGCGGCAATGCAAGTTCTTCTGCGGGGCCATTTTATTGTCCGGCAGACCAAAAACTGTATATGGATTTGGCATTTTTTGACGAATTGCAATCGCGATTCGGAGCTAAAGGTGGCGACTTCGCGATGGCTTATGTGACCGCTCACGAAATTGGACATCACGTCCAAACCTTGCTCGGAACCTCTCAGAAAGTCCGTCAAATGCAACAACAAACTAATGCTGCAGGAGCCAATCGATTATCAGTAGCACAAGAACTTCAAGCCGATTTTTACGCAGGAGTTTGGGCGCATTACAATCAGAAGTATTTGGAAGAAGGCGATATTGACGAGGCTTTGAGTGCTGCAAATGCGGTGGGCGATGATGCCATTCAAAGAAGAGTTCAGGGCAATGTGCAACCAGATAGCTTTACCCATGGTACTTCAGAACAACGTAAGTTTTGGTTCTTAAAAGGATACAAAACTGGCGATATCAAACAAGGCGATACGTTTTCGGAATTGAATCGATAAAATCTAGAAATTAAAAAATTAATGATGGGAATTTATTTATTGAAGAGGTCTTGAATGCTTACTTCAAAAATCAGAAATCATTGATCAACAATCAATAATATTTAATGGAAGCATACATCATAGACGGAATCAGAACACCAATAGGAAGTTATCAAGGCACATTATCCGTTGTAAGAACTGACGATTTAGGAGCATTAGTCATTGAGGAAATCGTAAAGCGAAATCCGAATATCCCAAAAGATGCCTATGACGATGTTATTTTGGGCTGTGCCAATCAAGCAGGAGAGGACAACCGAAATGTGGCTAGAATGTCCGCGCTTTTGGCAGGACTGCCATTTACAGTTCCTGGGGAAACTGTCAACCGTTTATGTAGTTCGGGTTTATCCGCAATCATTCACGCCAATCGTGCGATAAAAGCAGGCGATGGCGATGTGTTTATTGCTGGAGGCGTTGAAAATATGACCCGCGGCCCATACATTGTCGCAAAACCGTCGAGTGCATTCGGTACAGATGCCCAAATGTATGATTCGAGTTTTGGTTGGCGATTTGTCAATCCGAAAATGCAAAAACTATATGGAACGGATGGCATGGGCCAAACGGCGGAGAACTTGGTCGAGAAATATAATATTTCAAGAGAAGATCAAGATAAATTCGCTTATTGGAGTCAGATGAAAGCGGCTAAAGCACAAGAAAATGGACGTTTATCAAAAGAAATCATAACGGTTGAAATTCCACAACGAAAGATGGATCCAATAAAATTTTCAAAAGATGAATTTGTAAAACCAAGTACGTCTTTAGAAGTTTTAGGAAAATTGCGTGGCGCTTTCAAATCTGAAGGAGGAAGTGTTACCGCTGGAAATTCATCTGGATTAAATGATGGTGCGGCCGCTACAATTATAGCTTCGGAAGATGCTATAAAAAAATATAATCTAACGCCATTGGCGCGCATTGTAAGTTCGGCCGTTGTTGGTGTGGAGCCGAGAATCATGGGTATTGGCCCTGTGGAAGCCTCGAATAAAGCATTGAAAAAAGCTGGATTAACTATGGCCGACATGGATGTCATCGAGCTCAACGAAGCTTTTGCAGCACAAGCGTTGGCATGCACAAGAGCTTGGGGATTGGCAGACGATGACCCAAGATTGAATCCCAACGGTGGATCCATCGCTATTGGCCATCCGCTTGGTGTCACGGGAACTAGAATAACATATTCCGCAGCTTTGGAGTTGAAAGAAACCGGAAAACGCTATGCGTTGATTACCATGTGTATTGGCGTGGGTCAGGGTTATGCGGCTATAATAGAACGTGTCTAATTCCTGCGAAGGCAGGAATCTCATGATAAATAGTAGAAACCACTAATTCATGCGCATTCCATTATAAATAGTTTTTTTGGAAATATTGAGATTTAAGATTGAATTAAATAACATAAATATTGATTATATTTATAATAAATAAATATAAAATGGCAACATTCACATCATCATTACCAGATAAATTGCTGGAAGATCTCGCTGAGACAGCAAAAAAGTTAAAGCTTCCAAAGAATAAAATTATAGAGAAGGCATTGGAATATTATTTGGACCAAATAAAGCGCGCTGAGTACGCCAAGTCGTTTCAACGTGCTGCAAAGGATCCAGAAATGCTTTCACTTGCTGAAGAAGGTTTGGAAGATTATATGCGAATTTTAAAGGAACTCGAGAAGCAATGAGACAAGGGGAAATATGGAATGTATATCTCGATCCTATTAAAGGAAACGAACAAGCTGGAAATAGGCCTGCTATTGTTATTAGCGGCAATTTGATGAATGCGAATTCTGATTTAGCGATTATCTGTCCGTTGACAAGTTCGTTAAAGGGTTATAAGGGTCATCCTATTTTAAAACCAAACAAAACCAATGGTTTAGAAGTGACAACAGAAGTCTTAGTGTTTCAAATTAGAACACTATCAAAACTACGGTTCAAGAAAAGGATAGGAACAGCTTCCGCAGAAGATGTTTCAAAAATAAAAGAAACCCTTGATGATATTTTGAGATTGTGACCTTTACTATTAAAAGTGTAATGGTTACTACAATCTCCTTTGTTGAAAAATAAAAGAATAGAATGAAAAAAATACAAAATTACGTCACAGGACAATGGATAGAAGGTAAAGGAGAAGGTATTCCTATGTTTGACTCTGTTACTGGAGAAATCGTAGCACTTTCAGATACTGAAGGTTTGGATTTCGCCGAAATTCTTCAGTATGGAAGAACCGTAGGTGGTCAAGTCCTTCGCAATATGACCTTTCAGGAACGTGGAAATATGTTAAAGAGCTTGGCCTTATATCTGGTCAAAAGAAAAGAAGCTTTTTATGAATTAAGTTATAGAACTGGGGCGACCAGAGTAGATAGTTGGATCGATATTGAAGGCGGATTTGGTAACCTTTTCGCTAATGCATCTTTAAGAAAATTATTCCCTAATCAATCGTATCACGTAGAAGGCGAACCTATTGATTTATCACGTGGCGGACGCTTTATGGCACATCATATTATGGTGCCAAAACGAGGCGTGGCTATTCATATTAATGCCTTTAATTTCCCGGTTTGGGGCATGTTGGAAAAATGCGCTACCAATTGGATGGCTGGCGTTCCTGCAGTGGTAAAACCTGCAACAAATGGTTCTTTTTTGACAGAGGCTGTTGTCCGTGAAATCATCGCCTCGGGGATATTGCCAGAAGGTGCATTACAATTAATTACAGGTTCCGCTAGAACTATTTTAGATACCGTCGACTCTCAAGATGTTGTAACTTTTACAGGATCTGCTACAACAGGACGACTATTGAAATCTCATAAGCGCATCATTGAAGAATCGGTGCCATTCAATATGGAAGCAGATTCGCTCAATGCTTCTGTTTTAGGAGAAGATGCCATTCCTGGAACTCCAGAATTTGATTTGTTCATTAAGGAAGTTCGTAACGAAATGACCGTGAAATGTGGACAAAAATGTACTGCCATCCGCA
>NZ_JBDSLS010000187.1:0-16005 GCF_039916245.1 Gelidibacter sp. | reverse complement strand
ATTCCCGATAAAATTTTGCGGTTATTGATTTTGATGGTCACGCCTTCCAATTTTAAGGCGGTGAATACCGCATCATATAATTGGACAAATTCCACTTCCTGCCATAACGATGTGGATCCTACCACATCAGCATCACATTGAAAAAACTCTCTAAAGCGGCCTTTCTGAGGACGGTCAGCCCTCCAAACAGGTTGGATTTGATAGCGCTTGAATGGAAATTCAATTTCGTTTTGATGTTGCACCACATATCTTGCAAATGGAACTGTAAGATCGTAACGGAGTGCTTTTTCTGAAATAGAAGCGGTTATCTTATTGGAATCTTTAGTCTCGTAAGCTTTTTGATCGGCTTTACTTAAAAAGTCACCAGAATTCAAAATCTTAAAAATCAGACGATCACCTTCATCACCATATTTACCCATTAAGGTTTCTGAATTTTCAAAGCTTGGGGTTTCAATAGGTTGAAATCCGAAACGTTCAAAATTCTGACGTATGGTATTAAAAATATAGTTGCGTTTTGCAACTTCTTCCGGATTGAAATCTCTCGTCCCTTTTGGGATACTTGGTTTTTTTGCCATGTTCACTTCCCACGACGGTGGGAATCTCTTTAAAATTAGTGTCTTAATTCCTGTCTTTCGACTTGTGTCACAAGGTACTTTCAATGAAAAAATATTTTCATTTCAGTAATGCTCAAGATAAACTTCGACGGGAATCTCAATTTATATTCTACTTCTTGCAAAAATATTATAATTTAAAGAATATAAAACCAAAAGAGAGATCAAATGTAATTCTTGAATATTTTCTCCCGCCGATCTCGCAAATTCCTACGACGGCAGGAATTTCCTTTTAAACATTCCACTCCCATAAACATTCTGTTTAACCCGGAGGTTTACGCGGATAACTTCTGCGGGCATCAGCGAAATCTGCGGGAAACAAAAAATATCACACTCATATTTCAAATTTATAGTAACTTTAGTGACTGTTCGTCGTCCTATAGACATTCAACCTTAACAAGAACACCCATCATTTATGTTTTCATTATTTAGAGAGAATATTAGAATTGCCTTCAATTCCATTCGCAGTCAACTGCTCCGCACCATTTTAACCGTTTTGATAATTGCCATTGGCATCACGGCATTAGTGGGGATTTTGAGTGCAGTTTCGGCTTTGGAGAATACTATTTCCAGCGATTTCTCATCGATGGGTGCCAATACGTTCAACATTCAGCGTTATGAATTTAATACGCAACGTCAAAGTGGCAAGGAGGTTCAAAAGATCAATCCAATTATTAGTTATCGAAATGTCAAGGATTTTGAAGATAAATATAAGTTCCCCTTTACCCAAGTTTCGGTTTCCTTTGTAGGCACACAAACCGCTGAAGTAAAGTTCGAAAATAAAAAAACCGATCCTGAAGTCATGGTTTTGGGGGTTAATCAATATTACCTTCAAAATTCAGGATTAGAAGTAAGCGAAGGACGGGAATTCAATTATTTTGATATCGAAAACAGCAGTTCCCTTTGTGTCATTGGTAGTGATTTGGCAAAAGCCATTTTAAAAGATGTCAACCCAATAGGACAAACCATTAGCGTTAGAGGTGCCAAATTTAAAGTGATTGGGGTTTTAAAGGCCAAAGGCTCCAGTTTTGGAAATAATCAAGATTTACGCATGATGATTCCCATTCAAAAAGCAAGAACCTTATTTACAAGTCCGAATATCAACTACAGCTTGAGTGTTAAGACGGATAACAAGGACATGTTGGAAGGCGCACAGGATGATGCTATTTTGACCTTTAGAAATATTAGAAACTTGAATCCTATTGAGGAAAATGACTTTGGATTGGAGCGTAGTGACGATTTGATCAACCGAATTGGTTCCATTACAGGCTATCTTTATGTGGCGGCATGGATCATCAGTATGATTACTATCCTAGGCTCTTCGATTGCGTTAATGAATATTCTGTTTGTTTCGGTGACCGAACGGACACGCGAAATTGGGGTACGCAAAGCTTTAGGAGCCAAAAATAAAACCATAGCCACACAGTTTTTTATGGAAGCCATTATTATTGGACAATTGGGTGGGATATTGGGCATTATTTTAGGCGTCCTTATTGGCTATGGCGTTTCTGCCGCGGCGAAGTTCCAATTTTCAACGCCATGGCTGGCGATGTTTAGCGCGTTTACCATCGCTTTTATAGTTGCCGTGGTTGCTGGGTTGCTTCCTGCGGTAAAGGCCGCTAAATTGGACCCGGTGGAGTCGTTGCGATATGAGTAGATAGAGGGTAGTATGTAGACGGTAGAGGGTAGAACTGTTTAGAGAGTAGAGGGTAGAATTTAGACCGCTGCGCTTTTAGATTTTGAATTTAGATTTCAACCCTTCCGTTTTCAATTCCTTTTCTGGAATTGAATCCACCTTCCCTTCATTTCGACAAGCTCAATGACCAAGGGAAAGAGTTTTTTTGATTTTGAAGTTAAAATACTCACAAACCAAAAGCCTACTTTATTAAGCTCATAATTAGTCTTTCAAGCTTATAACATCCAACTAGATTTAGATATTTTTTAATTATTTATTGACCATTGTAGGACCTTGAAAATCGAATAAAGAACTTCGAATCTTGAATAATGAGGTATGTACTTCTTGCTCCGTGCTTCAAGCTTCCAACTTTATTTCTCTGAATCTCGAATAATGAAGTAAACAGTTCACGCTCCGTGCTTCAAGCTTCCAACTTTATTTCCCCAACACCAACTTCTCAAAATACATATATAAATTGCCTTAAAAAAGGAAAGAAGTTTTTTATATTGAAGTTTAATAAAATAATGGTATCCTCAGCTTTTCTAACCAAATGATCCGTGATCACAGCTTTATTTAATAATTTATAAATAATATATATTGTTGAATATTGAATATCGAACTCTGAATCTCGAATAATGAAGTAACCACTTCATGCTCTGTGCTTCAAGCTTCCAACTTTATTTCCCTACCAACTTCTCAAAATACTTGTATACAAATTCCCTTAAAAAAGGAAGGAGTTTTTTTGATTTGGAAGTATAATGAAAATAATAGCAAACCTGTATCCTCAGCTTTTCTAACCACATAATTCGTGATCTCAGCTTTATTTAATAATTTATAAATAATGTATTGGCAATTGTTGAATATTGAATACCGAACTCTGAATCTCGAATAATGAAGAAACCACTTCATGCTCCGTGCTTCAAGCTTCCAACTTTATTTCCCTACCAACTTCTCAAAATACTTATATAAATTGCCTTTTGTAATCACACCACCTTGTTGGATAAGTTTAAACTTATCTAATGCTTTATCATCTGAATAGACCTTATTCGCCGTTAAAAATTCGACATCATCAGATAGGAGATTGTTTCTAAACCAATCATAACCTTCAGTAGTGGTCAAATCGATGGTATCCATCTTAAGTTTGATGGCAATCAACTGCATGTCCTTTTCCTTTAAATGAAACAAATGCATTTGTTGTGGGGAAATGTGTTCTAAATATTCTACCTTTTTTAATACGCCTTCCCATACCAAATCGCTAAACACATCCAATTCCTCTTCGGCCACTTCTGGTTTATTAGCCTTAATATCTGCCCATTCATCTGCAGTAATGGATTGTGTGGCTAAAAAATTAATGAATTCTTGGTGCAGTTCTTCAAACTGCTCTTTACTCAGTCTTGTGTATTTCATTGAAAACTATTTTTATGAAAAAAGCCTCATTCCAATAAAGGATTGAGGCTCTTAAAAATTGTGTCTTAAAAATTATGCTTCTGCAATCACTTCAAAAGCCATAGCAATCGTAACATCTCTATGAAGTCTGATTCCAGCTTCATATTGACCTAAACGTTTGATACTACCACCAGAAATAGTGATAAACTTTCTATCCACTGAAATGCCTGCGTTACTCAATGCTTGAGCCAAATCGATATTGGTAATAGAACCAAAGATTTTGTCACCTGCAGTTGCTCCAGCAGCAGCTTTAGAAGTTAATTTAATTTCTAGTGCTTTGATAGCATCCGCTTGTTTTTGAGCTTCAGCAATAATTTGTTTCTCTTTATAAGCGCGTTGCTTTAAGTTTTCAGCCAATACTTTTTTAGCTGAAGCCGTTGCCATTATCGCTTGTTTTTGAGGAATTAAAAAATTTCTACCATAACCGTTCTTTACCGTTACAACATCGTCTTTAAATCCTAAATTTTCAACGTCTTGTTTTAATATAAGTTCCATAGTTATGTTTTTATTATTTTAATAAATCTGCTACATAAGGCATCAACGCAAGGTGACGCGCTCTTTTTACCGCTACAGATACTTTTCTTTGATATTTTAATGAAGTTCCTGTTAAACGTCTTGGCAACAATTTACCTTGCTCGTTAACAAAACCTAATAACCAATCTGCGTCTTTGTAATCAACATACTTGATACCAGACTTTTGGAAACGACAGTATTTTTTCGTTTTGCTTGTATCAATATTCAATGGGGTCAGATATCTGATCTCACCATCTTTTTTTCCTTTAGCTTGTTGTTCTATTGATGACATAATTACGCTTTTTGTTTGATTTTAGTTCTTCTTCTTTCAGCCCAAGAAATGGCATGCTTGTCCAATTTCACAGTTAAGTAACGCATAAAACGCTCATCACGTCTGAACTCTACTTCTAGTGGATTGATCACTTCACCATCTACAGTGTACTCAAATAAGTGGTAAAAGCCACTTTTTTTGTTTTGGATTGGATAAGCTAATTTTTTTAAGCCCCAATCTTCTTTGGATACCATCTTCGCTCCTCTAGAAACAAGAAAATCTTCGTATTTCTCTACTGTTTCCTTTATCTGTGTTTCAGATAAAACGGGATTTAAGATGAAAACAGTTTCATAATGATTCATATAATTCAATTTATTGATTAAAAATGTCTGCAAAAATAACCATTATATATGGTTCTCACAACAAAATATTAAGTATTTTTAACCTAAATATAGGTTAGTGAAAAAAATGTTAAATTCCACTGTTTGCCGATGATATTTGGTTTTTGTCCGAATTTTTTGTACTATTGTCGATATCTTAACCTAATACATGAAATGTTATGACTTTAAACTGTGTAGTAGTTGATGACTCTGCGATACAACGCTTATCGATTGTAAAGTTAATTGAAAATCATTCATCACTTAACCTTATTGCAGAATATTCTAGTGCCTTAGAAACAAAAAACGGCTTAAACACCCATAAAGTGGACCTCATCTTTTTGGATATCGAAATGCCTGTGCTTAATGGTTTCGAGCTATTGGACGTCCTCAACAACAAACCCCAAATTATTTTTGTTACTGGTAAAACGGAATACGCGTTTAAAGCCTTTAATTATGATGCTACAGATTATTTACAGAAACCGATCACCAGAGAACGTTTTAATGTTGCTGTAGAAAAAGCCGTCGAGCTGCATAAATTGAAACTCGATTTCAATGATGCAGATGGCGAGCACATCTTCGTTAAAAGCAACCTTAAAAAGCGTAAAGTTTATATCAAGGACATTAAATGGATTGAAGCCCTTGGTGACTATGTTAAATTGGTCACGGAAGAGAACAGCTTGGTTGTACTCTCAACCATGAAAGCCTTTGAACAGGAATTACCGGAAGGAAAATTTTTAAGGATTCACAAATCATACATTGTCAACTTGGACAAGGTAGACCGTTTTAATAGTAAAAATGTTGAGGTTGGCGCTTATGAAATTCCGCTCAGCAGGAATAAAAAGACAGAACTTGTGGATGCTTTAAACAACATCTAATTTGATATGGTTCCAATAAAATATGGGACGATCTCAATTACAAAATTTAAAATGTCTTTAGTAATTTTATAAAATCTGAAGATCTAGAAGAAATCCGGCCCAAAAGCGGGACTAATTCAATTACGAAATTTGTTCAAAATTTCTATAACGATTAAAAATAATAGGATCGGGAGGTCCCGCCCTAAAGCGGGACTAATTCAATTACGAAATTTGTTCCAAATTTCTATTTCATTAGTAATTATCGACATTTAGAATAACCCTAACCGACCTAAATTCTTTAATGCTCAAAAAGCTATTGTTAATCTTAACAATGGCTTTTTTTGTTTTTGATAAGGATTGCTCCTGCGGAATTTTAACCAGGATATTTTTATGAAACTGATTCCTTATTCTTGAAATCGGTGGAAATTCTGGCCCCAAAATATTGCTTCTGAACACTTGTCTTAATCCAGTCGCATACCATTCGGCACCAATATTCACTTTATTAAAGTCTTTGTGCTTTAAAGTAATCTTGATCAATCGGTAAATGGGCGGATATTTAAAATTATGGCGCTCATCCATCTGCTCCTTATACATCTCCTCATAATTATTGGTAGAGACCTGATGTAAAATTCTGTGATGCGGATTGTAGGTCTGGATCAACACTTTCCCTCTCTCCTCCGTGCGCCCTGCCCTACCTGATACTTGTAGCATCAATTGAAAACTGCGTTCATGCGCTCTAAAATCGGGAAAGTTGAGCATATTATCAGCATTCATAATCCCAACCAATTTCACGTTTCGGAAATCCAACCCTTTGGTCAACATCTGTGTTCCTACTAATATATCAACTTCCTTTTGCTCAAAAGCATTGATGATCCGATCATAGCCAAATTTTCCTCGCGTCGTATCCAAGTCCATTCGGGCTACTTTATGCTCTGGAAAAAGTTCTTGCGCTTCTTCCTGCACTTGCTCCGTACCAAAACCTTTATTATCCAACTCCACACTACCACAAGCCATACAATTTTTGAGCATGACCGTATAATAGCCACAATAATGGCAACGCAACTCATTTTTATATTGATGATAGGTCAAACTCACATCACAATTAGGGCACTGAGGCGAATGCCCACAAGTTGTACACTCTACAATGGGCGAAAATCCGCGTCGGTTTTGGAACAAGATAATCTGATGCCCTTCCTTTAAAGCGGCCGTCATTTCCTCGATCAATCGATCGCTAAAATGACCGGTCATCCGTTTGCGTTTGTGCTTATCCTGAATATCGACCAACTCAATATCTGGCATCAGTACATCATTATATCGATGCATGATTTCTACCAAACCATACTTTCCCTGCTTCACATTATAGTAACTCTCCAAACTTGGCGTTGCCGATCCTAACAGGGTTTTACTTTTGAAAAGAGAAGCCAATACGATGGCAGCATCACGGGCATGATAACGTGGCGCAGGATCAAATTGCTTAAACGAAGTTTCATGCTCTTCATCAATAATGACCAAACCTAAATTCTGGAATGGTAAAAAAATCGACGAACGCGCACCTAAAACAATTTGTGCTTTGGGTTGGTTTTGCAACACATTATTCCAAAGTTCAAAGCGTTCATGCGACGAATATTTCGAATGGTAAACAGACACATTCCCACCAAAATACGTTTCCAATCGACTGACGAGCTGTGTAGTCAAAGCAATTTCAGGAAGCAAATACAATACTTGTTTTCCTTTGGCGATAACTTCCTCAATAAGCTTGACATAAACTTCCGTTTTTCCAGAAGAAGTTACGCCATGAAGCAAGGTAATATTGAATTTATCAAAGGACTGTTTGATTTCTTCAAGCGCTTTCTCCTGATGGCTGTTTAAGTTTTTAGAGGCTTCATTGGCATCTCCCGAATAGCCGACGCGATCTTCCTGAAAATGGTATTCTTCTAAAACCTCTTTATCAATTAAAGTTTTAATTATAGATGCAGATGCCTCACTAGCATCGGATAAATCAGAAACTTTTACAGGCTTTTTTGTTTGTGCCGAAATCGAAAACAAAGTCATGACCACATCCCTTTGCTTGGGTGCCCGGCTCAATTCCTCCAGCAGTTGTTGTAGTTTTTGCGGCTCCGAATATTGCGAATTGAGCTTGACATACCGTACCAATTTTGGCTTGTACTTTTCATAAACCTCTTCCTGAAGTACAATCGCTTCTTTATCTAACAACGCATTGATAACCGGAAATACATTTTTCTTATCAAGAATATTGATCAAATCATGAAGTTTTAACGACGACTGATGATGAAGTGCCTCATACACCAAAAACTCCTCGTCTTTCAAGTCCGCATCATTGATGATCTTATCATTGTTTTTAGTGATGACAGTCTCACTTTCCAACAAAAACGAATTGGGCAGTGCTGCTCTGAGCACATCACCCAATGTACACAGATAATAATCTGCAATCCATTGCCAATGCGTCAACTGGTTTTGCGTAATGATGGGTTCATCATCCAATATTTGATGAATATCCTTGGCGTCATAAGCCATTGGTTTTTGTTGATGAATAGCAAAGACCAATCCTGTATAAATTTTACTTTTTCCAAATGGCACAGCAACCCGCATGCCTGCTTTCAAAAATTCAGATTCAGCTTGGGTAATGCTGTAGGTGAACAATTTTTCAAGTGGAACAGGAAGGATAACATCTATAAAATATTGCATGAGGAAAATTAAGAAAGTTTTTTACGATTTTTTTTCTGAAGGTTATATTTCTTCAAAAGCCTGATGGTTGCATTAAGTTCAAAGCCAAGCAATAAAATATTGGAAATCAACCATAGGTAAAATAACAGAATCAATAAGGCTCCAATAGAACCGTACAGTTCATTATAGGTTGAAAAATAAGTAACATAAATACCAAACAAATACGAAAATACAATAATCAATATGGTTGTCAACAAAGCACCTGCCGAAAAGAATTTCGAATCTTTACCTTCTCGGGTTCCAAAATAATAAATCGTCGCCGTTGCAATATAGACCATAAATACAAAAAACACATACTTCGCAATAGCGACCATAAATAATCCCTCATCATAGGTTTCATAGCCTTGTTTGTCCATATAATAAAGAACACTATTGATGACATAAATTTGGAAATATCCGATCACGGTGATCGTAATGATCAATAATAAAGTTAAAATAAGTGCCACAAACATGGAATATAAATATTGTTTGACCACACTGCGCGTGAGCTGCTGGTGATATGAACTTTCAAATCCCGAAAAAAGAGCGCTAATTCCATTCGCCATTAAAATAATAGATAATAGGAATACAGTTGAAATTAATCCAGCGTTACCTCCTTTATAAATATTCTGAAAAATATTCTCAAAAAAGAAATCGGACGTTTGCGGGGGTAATACCGAATTTAAAAACCCTTTAAATTCATATTCAAATCCTGCAACCGGAATATAAGGGATTAAGATAATAATGAACAACAAAAATGGAAATATTGCCGTGAAAAAACTAAAGGCAATCGCACTTGCCCTACTGGTTACTGCACCTTTAATGACTCCTTTGCCATAGAGTCTTAAAAAGTAATATAAGGTCAAGCCCTCTAAAGCTGGCAGTTTTATTCTTTTTAGTAATTTGATGAAATACTTTAACACGGGAATTTTCTCGAGATTATCCTCGATTTTATCCTCAATATTTACATCCGGTTCGTCGGCCATTTAGACAGCTTTTAAACTTAAGTCCATATTATATACAGAATGGGTCAAGGCACCTGATGATATATAATTCACGCCACACAAGGCATATTCCCGTGCCGTGTCTTCATTGATGCCGCCCGAAGATTCTGTCAAACATTGGTCGCCTATCAAAGCCACCGCCGTTTTAGTATCTGCATAGTTGAAATTATCAATCAGAATTCGGTAAATACCATCGGCTTTGAGGATTTCCTTGATTTCATCAAGATTTCTAGCTTCAACTATAATTTTTAAATCCAGATTGTTTTCTTTTAAATAAGCCTTGGTTTTTGTGATGGCTTTGGTAATGCCACCCGCAAAATCAATATGATTATCCTTGAGCATGACCATATCATACAAAGCAAATCGATGATTTTCGCCACCTCCAATTTTAACGGCCCATTTTTCTAAAGCTCTAATTCCTGGCGTTGTTTTTCTGGTATCCAAAATTTTGGTTCCCGTACCTTCCAATAAATCCACAAAAGTTTTTGTTTTTGTCGCAATAGCACTCATCCGTTGCATGCCATTCAAAACCAAACGTTCTGCTTTAAGAATGGATTGTGATGAACCTTCTACATAAAACACAATATCGCCATAGTTCACTTCAGCGCCGTCTTCCACTAAGGTTTCTACTTTCAAGTTTTTGTCGATATACTGAAATACAAGTTTTGCAAATGCAACGCCAGCAATAATTCCATTGTCTTTCACCAACAATTTTGCTTTGCCTTGCGCCGAAACGGGGATGCATGCCAAGGAACTATGATCACCATCTCCAACATCTTCTCTAACGGCATTGGCGATGATAAGCTCTATCTCTTTATTGAATTGTTCTTGTGAAATCATTTTTGGGATATTTTACGTAAAAATACTAATTGAAAATGAAACAATTCAAATTCAAATCCCAAATTCCATATCCCGACAAATTTGTAATTTTACGCCATGCAAATAAAACTTCTCGCCATTGGCAAAACGGACCATCCGCAATTACAGCTGCTTATTGATGATTATCAAAAACGTTTAGGTTTTTACATCAAGTTTGAATTTGAAATCATTCCTGATTTAAAAAAAGTAAAGAATTTAAGCGAAGAGCAACAAAAACAAAAAGAAGGCGAACTGATACTCGCCAAACTCAGCAATACAGACCTTCTCATTTTAATGGACGAAAACGGAAAGCAATATGATTCGGTCGCTTTTTCGGAACAACTTCAAAAATACATGAATTCTGGCATTAAGCAGTTGGTCTTTGTGATTGGCGGACCTTACGGATTTTCTTCAGAAGTTCATGATAAAGCACATGGCAAAATATCCTTATCTAAAATGACCTTTTCCCATCAAATGATCCGTTTGTTCATGATTGAACAATTGTATCGTGCTTTTACTATCTTAAGGAATGAACCTTATCATCACCGATAAAACATATAAAATCGAGAATATAATATAAGTTTTTATATCCTGTAACTCAAGGATCTCGTTGCGTAGCGGCACCAAAACGGAAAGTTCAAAACTGTCATTCATGGTCTGGTACAAGATCATTTTTCTGTTAAGCACAACAAAAAAAGGATTTTCAAGTAAAGAGATACAGCGTCAACTGGGCTTAAAAAAGGTACGAGCCATTCTGGGCAATGTGATGATCGATATAGTTTGGAAGGGATGATAGAAATGGATGAGGACTACTTTACCATTGAAGCTCCACAGGAAGCGCACAAAACACAGAAATCTGGCCAAAGGAGAAGACAGAGTCAAATGTCATGATAATGGCGGAAAGCACCATTCTTGAAGATCTGGATACAGGAAGTACAAGCTTACTTGCAGGTATTTTGGAGAACGGATCTTTGACAGGCTCGTTATTGCTAGCAATACAGCTCATGGACATTAAACGGGTATATAGGAACATTATATCATAAGTTTAAGTTGTATTCACATTGTATAGAATATTATGATAACTCAAAAAAATATAAAAAGTATGACGACAGGCTTGAATATTTAGCAGGAGATTCATATTAGAAACTTTATCAAGAAGATAGGAGAAAGTCTAATTTAAAAAAAGCAATTCTGTATATCCATTTAATTTTAGTTACCACAAATCAAACCAATATGCTAGTTGTCTTTTTTTTGCCTTATGCGCTACAATCAGTTCATCAATTCTAAAGAAAACATAATACTATTAATTCCTTCTGACTTAGAACAGACAGAAGACAAAAACTGATTTACAACAACCACGCGCTTAAATATAAAAACGCTAAACTTGATACCATTAAAAAGCCCTTCACTAATGAAGGGCTTTGGTTATTAAATGACTCTGCAAGCATTAGAACTTGATGACTCTTGTATAGGCATTACTACCTGCTTGCGTAACTTTTACGACATAAACGCCACTCTCGAGCTCGTTACCAAATTGATAGACAGCTTCTGGTTGGAATGTATTTGTGTGCACCAGTTTATTGTTGGAATCAAATACAGCAATAGACACGATATCCGATTGATTCTCAGTTATCAATTTTAAATTGAACACTGTATCTGATGGATTTGGCCACGCCTTAACGGATATGAGCTCTATGCTCCTATTCCCAACTTCAGGAGTTACGAAAGCTTGAGCGGTTGGTGCTCCGACAGTGCAAGGACTTCCTGAGGTATCTTTGTTCCAAATCACGTCCTCATTGGCATGCACTTTTTTAGCTATAAACAATCCTTTCATGCTCACCGGATTTGAACTGCTACCATCAATCTTAATCTCATCATTGTAAGCATAAATACTGGCGGTAACCACTGAGCCTTTACCAATTTCCACAGCACCATCAACATAGAAGATGACTTTATGGCCCTCTGGATTGATCACAACATGGTCATCTAACTTCAACTCCTTTTTGATGAGAACGTTGGTGCATCCTGAGAATTTAATAGTAGCATGTTTGCTAGTTTTCAACTCATTAATATACACATTTGATTGGGCAAAAATAACCGTGGCCCCTCCTTTCACATCCACTTTATCATAAACACCACCTGTTAACGTCACCGTTTGCCCGCTGTTGATCGTGGCATTCGGACTATTGCTATTGGAATACACGTTTTTAACAAACAATGGAATGATTGGTTCTGCAGGTGAATGTATACGCGTACCTATAGAACTTCCTCCATTTACTTGAATTTGTGATGCTTTAGCAAATTCCGTTATATGGGAATTGTTGTGCAGTTTGATCTTCTTGTTATGCCTGGTCACACCTACACCACCAGTTTGCACAATATTGTCTCCATGCAAATGGACTTCATCAAATGCAATGATGGTATAGTTAGAATTTGGTTCTGATCCGCCATTATTCAGTGGCGATGCAATTGGACATGGTTCACAGTTCTGATCAGCATTCCAAACCACATTTCTATCAGCGTCAACCTTCTTACCAATAAACATCCCAGTCATATAAGTAGTACTGCTAATATGACCTTCAACTTTTATGTCATGATTATTGGTGTGCACACGACCTGTAAAGCGAGAACCTTTCTTAACTTCAAAGATTTCATTAACATACACAGTAACCATAAATCCATTTGAATTAAACATGCCGTTTTCATCGAGTTTAAATTCTTTGTTAAGGAACATATTGGTGCAACCATTAAATTCTATTGTTGCACGTTTTTTGGTTTTCAATTCATTGATATAAACGTTTGGTGCTGTAAAAATAACTGTCGCATTATCATCTACTTCAACCTTATTGTAAATGCCACCTGATAACGTTACTGTTTGATTGTTACTCACGCGAACATCAGGACTGTTAGAAGTTGAATAGGCATTGTAAACAAAGGCAGGGATCGTTGGGTTGGCAGCTTGAATTACTGAGGTACCTACTGAAGACCCTTGTTTGATTTCAATCTTACGAGCTTGTCCCAAACCAACAATATGACTTGCTTTATCTAGTTTTATCTCCCCATTAACTCCTGTCACTCCAACACCACCAGTTTGCACAATTACATTATTCCTTAACTCCGCTTTTTCAGATGCTATAATAGTGTATGAAGACACTAGTGCTCCTGCGTTAAAGCCTGTTACTGTAATTTCAGCTTCGGTTGAGCAATTGGTTAATGAAGTTACGGTAACACCATAGGTGCCATTTCCAGATATTTCTATAGATTGGGTTGTTTCACCCGTTGTCCATAAATATCCAAAATCCTCATCACTTTCTGCAGTTAACACGAGTACGGCACCTTGACAAAACTCAGGAAGTGGACCTTGTGAAATCGTGACCACTGGAATAATACCTGTTACCGTTACGGTCGCATTGCATGTAG
Source organism: Gelidibacter sp. (assembly GCF_039916245.1). GTDB lineage: Bacteria > Bacteroidota > Bacteroidia > Flavobacteriales > Flavobacteriaceae > Gelidibacter. The sequence goes on along the minus strand of NZ_JBDSLS010000187.1, from coordinate 2,249 downwards.
AGACATTACCGTTATTATCGGTTACGGTTAAAGTAACTTCATTGGTACCAATATCAGCACATCCAAATACGGAAGGTGATACTTCTAATGATGCTATTCCACAGGCATCATTAGAACCGTTATCAACATCAGCTCCGGTAATGGTAGCTACACCGTTAATATCCAATTCAACAGTGATGTTCTTACAAATCGCTATTGGTGCTATCTTATCTTCAACAGTTACAGTAGCAGTTCCTGTAGAAACATTGCCACTGGTATCCGTTACACTTAACGTTACTGTATTGGCGCCAATATTTGAGCAATCAAACGTATTTGGTGTGACGGTTTGTGTTGCAAGGCCACAATTATCGAAAGAACCATTGTCTATTTCTGATGGTGCAATACTTGCACTGCCATTAACATCTAACTGAATGGTCAGATCTTGAGTCATCACGGTCGGATGAATTTTGTCTTCAACCGTTATGGTAGCCTCACAACTTGATGTATTCCCATTATTGTCGGTTACCGTTAAGGTGACGGTGTTATCGCCCAGATTTACACAGGTGAAATCGGTTTTATCCAGAACCAAACTTGCAATACCACAGGCATCATTGGAGCCATTATCAACTTGAGAAGCGCTCACACTTGCCATGCCATTGGCATCCAGTTGAATGGTTACACTTTGGCACAATGCTACTGGCGCAACATGGTCAATTACCGTTACATTAGCTTCACATGTAGAAACGTTGCCACTGGTATCCGTTACCGTTAAAATGATATTCTTAGCTAGATCAGCAATTTCAATCTCATGAACTCCTAAATAAGAGGTTGTATTTTGAGCATATTGCGTCCATTCTGAACCAATACCTGAAATATCATTGATATTGCCGTATAAGACATCCTTATTTCTGACCAACGTAGTCCCCGCAGTCGAATTGGAACCTACGGTCCATCCTGTTCCTGGATTCACACCAATTTGACCAATAACATCAATAGCGTTCCCTGCTTTATTCAGAGCGATCGCATCATTGCCATCAAAACCGAAATTCCCGGTTTGATCGGCCTGCATGGCTCCTGGACCAAATGGATTACAAATAACATACACTTCTCTGTCTGCAACAGTACCCAATAATGGGACTTGAGTATAGGATGTGCTGCCGTTGTAATAGAACCTAAGCGTATAGCCTTCAGCATAAAGATTAATTGGGTTGCCTGTACCATTATAAATTTCTATACAGTCATTATTTCCAGCACCATCAATATATTCTGAAATGATCAGTTCATCTAAGTCCCCGCCAATATCAGAACAATCAAAACTATTCTGTGATAAAGTGACACTAGCAATACCACAATTATCGGTAGAATTATTATTAATATCTGCTATTGTGATACTTCCATTGCCTGAGGCATCCAATAGGACTTGAATGTTGATACAGTCCACAATTGGCGCTTCATTATCTTCAACGGTTATCGTAGTTGTACAGGATGCTGTTTGTCCATGGCCATCGTCAACAATCCATGTGACTACAGTAGCTCCTTGCACAAAGACTTCACCCGCTAAGCTTGCTGTCCCATTGATACTGTTGGTAATAACACTCGAGTTACAATTATCTGTAAAAGTAGCATCAAACTCATTTCCTTGAATAGTATAAGTGCATTCACCTAAATCGGTACCTCTTGTGGCATCTGCTGCACAAACAATGACTGGGTCAGTGTTATCCGAAATAGAAACCACTGCCGTTGCTGAACTGCTATTGCCATTGACATCCACCACCGTTAAAGTAACCGTATTGACACCGATATTGGAACAATCAAAGGTGTTTGGAACAACCGTCATACTTGCAATACCGCAGGCATCGTTGGAACCGTTGTCCACATCTGCAGGAACAATACTGGCGTTGCCATTGGCATCGAGATCCACACTGATATTTTGAGTAATGACCTGTGCCGGAGTTACATCATTTACCGTGACCGTTGCCGTTGCTGAACTGCTATTGCCATTCACATCCACCACCGTTAAGGTAACCGTGTTGGCACCGATATTGGAACAATCAAAGGTGTTTGGAACAACCGTCATGCTTGCAATACCGCAGGCGTCATTGGAACCGTTGTCCACATCTGCAGGAACAATACTGGCGTTGCCATTGGCATCGAGATCAATACTTATGTTTTGGGTGATAACTTGCGCCGCAGTGACATCATTTACCGTGACCATTGCCGTTGCTGAACTGCTATTGCCATTGACATCCACCACCGTTAAAGTAACCGTG
>NZ_JBDSLS010000186.1:0-12609 GCF_039916245.1 Gelidibacter sp. | reverse complement strand
GCAATGACAGCATCCTTTGGAAAACGCACATGGCCTTTAGTTGGCTTTTGTTCGCCCGCAATAATTTTCATCATTGTCGATTTTCCCGCACCATTTTTACCCATTAGGGCTATTTTATCATTTTCATTTATGGTAAACGATACCTCACTAAACAAGGCCGTTCCACCAAACTCTACAGCTAAATTATCGACTGAAATCATAGTTTTATTTTAGAGTTGCAAAACTATAATATATTTTGATATGCGATCAATTTAAAATTTCAAATAAAAAATCAGTCGACAGTCTTCAGTTGGCAGTCAGCAGTCTTCAGTTGGTAGTTAGTAGTTGGTAGTTGGTAGTCAGCTACAATAAAAAATACATTTAATCCCAATTATTTAAACAACTCACTAATACCTCATGCCTAATGCCTCATCCCCACCAACCACATACTTATGCCAAACCCTCCCAAATTGCAACCTCCTATTTTATTATATCCCATTCGATAGAAAAGATACTCCTATCCATATCTTCAGTTTAATTCCGTAAAATCCTTAGTATCTTTATAGTAACCATGAAAGCACTTACCCAACGCTATATTGAAACACGCCAACGCACAGAAACCCTGTGCAAACCTTTACAAATTGAGGATTACACACCGCAATCTGCCATATTCTCAAGTCCTCCAAAATGGCATATCGCCCATGTAACCTGGTTTTTTGAAGAGATGATTCTCAAAAATAATGTTCTCGGTTATAAGGTTTTTGATGACGATTTCGGATTCCTTTTCAACAGTTATTACAACAGTATTGGCGAACGTATTGAACGGCAAAATAGAGGTCTATTGACACGGCCTAAAGTTGAAAAAATTTACGAGTTTAGAGCTTACGTGGATCAAGCGATGATAAATCTACTGGAGTCAACCACTGATGAAAACATCATAACTTTGGGTGTTTTGGGAATCAACCACGAACAACAGCATCAGGAGTTGTTAATTACAGATATTAAGTACACCCTATCTTTAAATCCGCTATGTCCAAAACTATTTGAAAACAATCATGTCCATCATTTTAATAAATCTACCGATTGGTTAAAAATTCCTGAAGGTATTTATAGCATTGGTCATACTACAGACGATTTTTGTTTTGATAATGAATTGGGCGCACATCGTGTGTTTGTGGAATCTTTTGAAATTTGCAGTGGACTTGTGACTTACGGGGATTTTATGGCATTTATAATTGATGATGGTTATAAAAAACCTGAGTTCTGGTTAGATGAAGGGTGGTTTTGGGTCAATACCAATCGCCTAGAACATCCATTATATTGGACGCATGTCGATAATCAATGGCAGCATTACACCTTATCTGGCCTGGAACCAATTGACAAAAATGCTATTTTAACCCATATTTCATTTTATGAGGCCTCGGCATTTGCGCAGTGGAAAGGTTATCGTTTGCCTACGGAATTTGAATGGGAAGTGGCTTCAAATCAACTCAACTGGGGCACACATTGGGAATTAACGAATAGTGCTTACCTTCCCTATCCCAAATTTAAAACCGCCAAAGGTGCCGTTGGCGAATACAATGGTAAATTTATGATCAATCAGATGGTTTTGCGAGGAGCCTCCAGTATTACGGCGCCAAATCACAGCCGAAATACGTATCGGAATTTTTACCATCCGCAAATGCAATGGCAGTTTTCAGGAATCAGACTTGCTAAATAAACTACCTCGGTGCAGAGCACTTGATGTAATAAATTTAAAAAAAATAGAAATTCAAAATTCCAAAAAAACAGCTAAACAATGAACAGGAATTTTCAAAAAGACATCGATCTTGGTTTAAGTGCCACCAACAAAACTTTACCCTCCAAGTATTTTTATGATGAAATCGGCGATGCGCTGTTTGTAGAAATTATGAACATGCCAGAGTACTATCTTACGAATGCAGAACTTGAGATATTTAAAAATCAAACGCAGGAACTTATCAATGCTTTACAACTGCATAAAACACCATTTTTTAAACTGGTGGAATTGGGCGCTGGCGATGGCACAAAAACGAAACAACTTTTAAAAGCACTGGATCATCAGGATTATAATTTTAGATATGTACCGATTGATATTTCAGAAAACGCCCTGAAACATTTAAAAGTTTCGATTAACCAAGAATTACCAACGGTAAAAATCAATCCCAAACAAGGCGATTACTTTCATGTTTTAGCCGATTTAAAAGCCTCCGAATATTCGATTATTGTATTGTTTTTAGGTTCAAACATCGGCAATCTTTCCGATGAAAAGGCGAAGGAGTTGATTAGTAAATTAAATGATAATCTTAAAACAGGCGATAAAATAGTGCTTGGCGTGGACTTGATAAAACCAAAATCCATTGTGCTTCCTGCATACAATGACGCACAAGGAATTACGAAACGCTTCAATCTAAACTTATTAACACGTATCAACAACGAGTTGGAGGCTGATTTTGAGACCGACACTTTTGAACACAAACCAGAATACGACGAAGAAGAAGGTATAGCCAGAAGTTTTTTGGTAAGCAAAAAAGACCAAATTATTACCATCAAAAGTTTAGATAAAACCTTTAGATTCAAAAAAGGCGAAAAAATACACATGGAAACCAGCAGAAAATATAATGACCAGATTTTGAATGGGATTTTAGCACATTCTTCTCTAAAAATCATGGACCGATTAACCGATTCTCAAAATCTTTTTGCCGATTATATTTTGGAGAAATGCTGATGAATAAAACTTTTGAATAGCATCAACCTTATTTATTCTTCTCTTCTATCCATTTGCCCATATATTTAGTAGACTGAAAATGATGATGTTGTAACATTTGCCCCGTAAAGTTCTGGTGTCGGTGTTTTTGCAGATGTTCTATAATTTCATTTATTTTAGAAAATAATCGGTCGTGAAAAAAAGTCTTATCAAAACGTTCATTTAGAACTTTAAAACCATTGTTTTGTTTTTCTTTCCAAAGCGATTCGTTTTGATAAAGTAAAATCGCTTTTTCAGCAAATTCTTCTGAAGTATCTTCAATAAAACCGTTAGGCTCTAAACTGCCAAACATTCCTTCAGCAGCGATAGCAGTCATTACACAAGGCGTTCCGTTTTGCATGGCATCAACGAGCTTGCCCTTTAATCCAGCGCCAAAACGCAAAGGCGCTAAACATACTTTTGCGGTCGCCATCACAGCCTGCACATCTTCTGCAAAACCTTTAATCAAAAATCCGCTGCCTTCATGATGCAACTGATTCACTTTCTGAGAAGCGTAAGCCCCATAAATATACAATTGAGCTTTTGGAAGTTGTTGTCTTATCAAGGGCCAAATGCTTTCCTTTAAATATAAAGCAGCATCATAATTAGGTTCATGCAGAAAATTGCCAATTGTAATAAAATGGTCGCGCTGGTCAAACGATGGTAAGTTTTGAATCGTCCTTTCAGAAATTGGATCACATTGAAATGGCAAATAGAACAATAAATCCTCAGGCACCTTAAAGTCCTTCTTCAATAAATCCATTTCCACTTCAGAAATGATCAAACTCACATCACACCGATATATGCTTGCCACTTCGCGTTTTGCGACGTCATTGAATAGATAAGCATCGCTAAAATCATTTCCATCTTTAAAAGCTTGATGTCTTCCCTTTCTTAAGCTATGCAAATCTTCTGTATCTAAGAGCCTTAAAGCCTTCGGGCAATGTTCAGCAACACGCCATCCAAATTGCTCTTCCGTCATAAACCGATCAAAAAGCACCACATTTGGACCAAAACTCTTGACAAAATGATCAAAACTAGAATGGTTCATCTCAATATTTGCCTGAACGATGTCAATTTCAGATAAGTCGAAAGCATTATCACTTTTGGCACAAGCACTCGCAAAAATGATTTCGTAATCTTCCTTTTGAAAGGCTGCAATAAGCTGCATCATTCGAGCGCCTGCTGCGGAACTTCTAGGTTCTGGCCATACATGACCGATGATTAATAGTTTGTTATTTGACACGAATGGTATTTTTTGACGGATGACCGAGGACTGAAGACTGAAGACTGAAGACTGAAGACTGAAACCTACTCCGGTTTTGGCGCCAAACTATATTTCAATCTTACTTTCTTACCCCAATCCACAACAGCCGCAATCTGGGCATCGCTTAATTTTGCTTCTGAATGCGCAAAGGTATAAGATTTTAAAGGCATTTCCTTCTTTTCAACCATTTCGATAAGTTCTTTGAATTTTTTATCTTTCTTCTTTATTGAGTAACCATTCCATGCGGAAATGTTAAACTCTTTTTTTCCATCGGCCACATGAGATGCCATCCAATAATTGACTGGGGTAATTTTGGCATACCATGGATAACGCGTCACATTACTGTGGCAATCAAAACAGGTTTCTTTAAGTAAATAAACCACATCTTCCGGTGGATTAGTATCCTTGAAAAAAGGTTCAAAGGATAGCATATCAGCTTCATTTCTTTGAGGGCCAAAAAATTGGGCCACAACTATAATAATGGCAAATACCACAAGTAACTTTTTTAAAATTTTCATTTTAGCTAGATTCATACCTAAAAGTATGAAAAAACGGGAGAATATTTGACCCTTTAGTTCTGAATTAAATGGTGCGAGCATTTCGCTTTTACAACAAATAAGTTATCCTAACTCAGTTTAAATCGACGCTATGATTTTTGCATATTATTTCTATCGAAGCAACACAAGGGTGAAACAAAAAAATGGAATTTGGCCTTTAGCCGATTGCAGATGATTCAACTTCATTTTCAATTTCCCGTCTTCGCAAAAGCTACCCACCTCCGCTAAAGCTACGGACGAGCAGGCGGACGGTCAGGCAAGTTCAACTTTGATTTAAATTTCAATTTGAATTTCAAGTTCCTAACTTCTAACTTTCTTTCTTATCTTTGCAACTTCTTTTAACACAACAAAACAACGCAATAAATGTCATTAACATCATTAAATGCCATATCCCCAATTGATGGGAGATATAGAAGTAAGGTCAGCGCTTTAGCAGATTATTTTTCAGAAGAAGCACTGATCAAATACCGAGTTCAGGTAGAAATCGATTATTTCATTGCTCTATGCGAAATTCCATTGCCGCAACTCAAAGATTTTGACACTTCTAAATTTGATGATTTAAGAGCCATTTACACAAAGTTTTCAACCGATGATGCGCTTGCCATAAAAGACATTGAAAAAGTAACCAACCACGACGTCAAAGCTGTTGAATATTTTATTAAAGCTAAATTTGACAAGCTCAATCTTCAGCCATATAAAGAGTTTATCCATTTTGGATTGACTTCACAAGACATTAATAACACGGCCATCCCCTTAAGCATTAAGGAAGCCATGAACGATGTTTATGTTCCTGAATATATAAATGTAGTCAACAAACTAAAAGAGCTGTCTAAAGCCTGGGCAAACATACCAATGTTAGCACGTACACATGGACAACCAGCATCTCCAACACGCTTAGGAAAAGAAATTGAGGTTTTTGCAGTGCGTTTGGAAGAGCAGTTTAATTTGCTGAATGCTATCCCGAGCGCGGCAAAATTTGGCGGTGCTACTGGAAATTTCAACGCTCATAAAGTCGCATATCCGTCTATTGATTGGAAAGCTTTCGGAACGAAGTTCGTCCAAGGAACATTAGGCTTGCAGCATTCATTTCCTACAACGCAAATTGAGCATTATGACCACATGGCGGCGTTATTTGACAACCTCAAACGCATCAACACCATCCTGATAGATTTAAACAGAGATATTTGGACGTATGTGTCCATGGATTATTTCAAACAAAAAATTAAAGAAGGAGAAGTTGGCAGTAGCGCAATGCCACATAAAGTCAACCCGATCGATTTTGAAAACAGCGAAGGCAATTTAGGAATCGCCAATGCGATTTTCGAACATTTATCTGCGAAATTGCCTATCTCCCGTTTGCAGCGTGATTTAACGGACAGCACGGTATTAAGAAATGTAGGTGTGCCTTTTGGACATACACTTATTGGCTTTAAAAGCACCTTGCAAGGTTTAGATAAATTGGTATTGAATGAACCTAAATTTCAAGAAGATCTTGAAAACAACTGGGCCGTTGTTGCGGAAGCTATTCAAACCATCTTACGCAGAGAGGCGTATCCAAATGCGTATGAAGCCTTAAAAGGCTTAACCCGTACAAATACCAAAATTGATCAAAAATCGATTTCAGATTTCATTAATACCTTAGAAGTTTCAAACGAAATTAAAGAAGAACTTAAACAAATTACACCTAGTAATTATACCGGGATTTAAAAGATGCCCTCAATTAACTTCATTGCACGTGCACTTACAGGAATCATTGCCTTCGGTTTTTTAATTGCCGGTATTTTTGATGTGCTCGATTATTTTATAGTGAAGTTTTTGCTCTTTGGAATATTTATTGCTATTGTAATTTATATTGGTATCATCTTATATAAAAACGAAACTCACCACAAAGCGTAACGCTTATTTGGTGAGTTTCGATATTTTAAATCAATAATGTCTGAGAAAAGAATCAAGACACTTCGACAAGCTCAGTGGGTGCCGCTTCGCTTTTAGAATCAAGAACAAAGACGCAAATCGTAAAATACTGAAAATATGGACTCTAAAATTTGAAAAATGAAATCGACTTCAATCGGACAACAATGATCTTAAATACAAGGTTATTCGATTTTTAATTATTTAATAAATTCGATTGAACGACTTAGATTACAAGTTCACGGCAATAATTTCTCCATCACATCTACAATTCTACAAAAGGCAATAACTTCCTCTGCATAAACAATTAATATCAAGATTTCTATTTGAAAAACTCGGTAAATTGACTGAGTTGTGAATCGTCAATATTTGCTTTATCCAGTGCTGAAAACAAGGTCATAATTTGATTTGGATTCATATCTTTTCCTAAAACTCTTACCACGGCAAAACCTTTATCATCCGAGTTGCCAAACAGAATGAATTCCTCAACATCATCTTCATCTCCCAAAATTCGGATACTGAACTGTCCAACTTCCGAATCACCACCACGCATCAATTCCTCATACTTTGGATCGTTTAAAATAGTTTTCACTTTAGCCAATTCTGTTTCATAGTCCATTTCCTGACCAGCTTTCACTTTATAGGCCAACATATTTAGCTTTTGAATGGATTTATAAGCATCCTTTTGCTCTTGACTTAATTGTGCGATGTCAAGATTCAACATACTTACGGGAACATCTATCGAAAGAAAATTAGGCTGCTCTTGGTTGTCAACATAATAACGTTGTAAGGATACTCCTTGGTTGCAACTGTGAAGTGTTGCAACCAAAAGAATCATTCCTGCCAGATTTTTGATTAATGAGACCATAATTATTGTTTTTTAGCTTTTCCTGCTTTTTCAAGATGTTGACCACCAGGAACATTCATTTTACTGGTGATTTTTGAAATCTCCCTCAAATCGACATCTCCAATGATGGATACGATAATGGTTTCAACATCTCTCTTTTCACCATTGATTTCAATTTTGGAATCTTTAGTCAGTTCCTTCAAACCATTGATGTACATCAACAATTCCTTAACATGATTTTCATCACGCCCTTCCTTGACATAAAATTTTACCGTTTGGTTACCATCTTTAAATCGCATTAACTCATCCAATTTTGAACTGCTGATATATTTTTCAGTATCAGATGCCAAACTTGCAGAAATACTTTTATCTCCAGTGCTCAACACTTTGACACTTTCAATTTTTTTGACCATATTCAAAAAGCCTTGCGCTTCCGGATCATCGAGATCCACATCTATCGTCGCAATCATTTTAAACATTTTTTGACCTATAACTCCTGAAGTAACACCCTTCATGGATTCATATTTATCAAAAAAGCTCTGCCCAAAGGACACTATGGGCGCAATCATAATGGCCAATAAAATGATTACCTTTTTACTCGCGCTACTTCTATTGCAGATATATGCGCTAAAATTATTTACATTTTTCATAATTTCTTTATTTAATCAGGTTACTTGTTTTTAATAATTTTGTTTGTTGCCTTGTTAAATTCATTGAGATGGTTCAAGTTTTCAGCACCTTCATTTAATTTAGAAGACACTAAATTTAAAGCCTCCAAATTTTCAGTGCCTTGGTTCAACTTTGAAGACACTAGATTAAACACCTCCATCGTTTGGTTGTAGGCCATCAATTGTTCGTGACTCAAATCGTCCAAAGTAATTTTCTGATTCATTTGATTCACTTGAAAATAGGCTCCCAACATAAGAACCGCTACGGCTGCGACAGAAATCCATCGGTACACTATTGTACGTTTAGGTTGTAATGGAACGTCTTTGGTAAACTGTTCTTGTTTGGTATGCGACACATATTGGAATAACTTTTTGTAAGATTCCAAATGTGCAGGCACATCTTCTTGCTCAAAATAAGCGCGAATTTGTGCTTCTTCCGCCAAAGTTGTTTCAGCGTTATCGTACTTTTCTAAAAGCTGTTCTATATTATTTAATGCCATAACTATGTTTATTAGTTAATTGTTCTCTTATCGTTTTTCTTGCCCTTGATAAGGCAACCCTCACAGCGGTCTCATTCATTTCCAAAACCTTTGCAATTTCCTCAAATTCATATTCTTCAATATCCCGAAGTTGGACGATTATTTTTTGCTGTTCTGGCAACTGCTCCATGATTTTAGAAACCCAGTTGACACTGTCATTGAGCTCAACCTGTTTCTGCAAGGACACATTATTGTCTTGATAATTACTGTGTACAATCTTCAAATTTTGTGCCTGTTTGGATTTTAATCTGTCCAAACATAAATTCTTGGTCATGGTCATTGAAAACGCTTCCACATTTTTATAATCTCCAATTTTATTCTGGTTGCTCCATAATTTCATTAAGATTTCCTGCGTGGCGTCTTCAGCTTCCTCCTTGGATACCAAAAGCCGCTTTGCGAGCCGGAAGACCTTATCTTTAAAAGGCATTACCAGTTTTATAAAATCAGTTTGTGTCATTATGGTTAGTTTATAACAGATGAGTTAAACCTGCTTCTATCCTTACGACGAAACAGTTTCGGTTTTGTTACAATAAATTTTTATTTTACAATAATGTAATTACATTTATAACTTAATAACCGACCAAGTTATTAATCAAAAGAAATAAAACCTATGAGAATTTTAAAAATTGCCCTGTTATCGTGTATTATATTTAGTTTAAACACGAGTTGTTTTAAGGATAAGGACGATGACATTATTATCAACAATAATGTCAATGAAATCAACGATTTTGTATATAAAGCCATGAACGCCGTGTATTTATACAAATCCAAAATTCCAAATTTAGCCAATGATCGTTTTACATCAAATGAAGCCTATGCAAATTATTTAAACAGCTATGCTACTCCCGAAGAGCTATTTGAAAGTTTGATCTATCAAAGAGAAGTGGTCGATCGTTTTAGCATAATTGCAGCCGATGGTATTGCGCTCTTGCAACAGTTAAGTGGCGTGTTTAAAAGTAATGGTCTTGAGTATCTATTATATAGAGAGCCTGGTAGCAACACGAAGGTTTTTGGCGTCATCAAAATCGTCCTTAATAATAGTGTAGCCAGTAATTTGGGCTTGAAACGTGGTCAAATATTCAACGCCGTAAATGGTACACAAATGACCGTTGATAATTATAGTCAACTTTTAAACAGCGATAGCTATACCTTAAATTTTGCAACCTATAATACCAATAACACACCTATAACTTCAGATGACACTATCGTACCAACTTCAGAAAGCGCCAAGCTAACCAAAGAAGTTTACAACGAGAATCCTGTATACCTTACTAAAGTGATTGAAATAAATGGTGTCAAAATCGGCTATTTGGTTTACAATTCATTTACGGCAGATTATAATACCCAACTTAATAATGCTTTTGCAGAATTAAAAGCTGGTGGCGCACAACATTTGGTATTAGACTTGAGATATAATGGAGGTGGATCTGTAAATAGTGCCGTTTTATTGGGAAGTATGATTACTGGTCAATTTAATGGACAGGTGTTTTCAAAATTGATTTATAACGAAGAACTCCAAGAACTCAATAGTGATTACAAATTCACAAATACTCTAAACGGCGGTTCAGCACTAAACAGTTTAAATTTACAAAAGGTATATGTATTGACTACCAATGGATCGGCATCAGCAAGTGAGTTAATCATCAACAGTTTAAAACCATATATAGAGGTCGTTCAAATAGGTCTCAATACTAGGGGGAAAACCCAAGCTTCAATGCCTATTTACGATTCCCCTGACTTTGGACCGAACAATGTTAATCCTGCCCACAGTTATATACTCTTGCCATTAATTGCCAACTCAGTGGATAAAAACGGAGGGCTTGTTCCACCAACAGGATTAACTCCTAATATTGAAATTGGTGAATTTCCTTCAACGCTAGGAACGTTGGGAGATGTCAACGAACCGCTTTTGGCAGCGGCCCTCAATAATATTACTAGTTTTGCCCGTCAGTTGCCGCAGCCGACAGAAATTTTAAAACCTCTTGAGAGTACTGTGGATAGTAAAATTTATGATGGGATGATGATCGTTGAATAAGAAACAGAAATGAATATTATTTGTCTAAGAAAAGGACGTAATCAAAATACTGATTGCGTCTTTTTTTATTTATTAAATGAATTAAGACCTTTAAATCTGGTTGTTTCTAACCCTAATCTTCGAGAAGTTCGGGTCTTGATTCCATTAAATAATCTTACTTTTGACATTAAAAAAATAAGATTTTGAAACAATTATCAATTTTGCTCCTGTTTTTAATTTTCATCAATTGTAAAGAAAACAAGGGTTTAGAACAAAATTTACAATCGACCACTAATGAAAAGTCCTCAATTTCATATGCAGAGGGTTTTGCCATCGAAAATCATGACGGTTATAAGGTTTTAGAAATCAAGAACCCGTGGCCTAAATCAGACAAATCCTTTCGTTATCTATTGCTAAGCAACGAGATGGCATCCAAAATCAAATTAGACACAAGGGATTATGATGGTGTTATAATTATTCCCATTCAAAAAATAGTAGTGACCTCTACCACTCACATTCCTGCATTGGAATTGTTGAATGAAGAAAATACCTTGATGGGTTTTCCTGATTTGAAATATGTGTCCTCTGAAAAAACAAGAGCATTAATAGATAAAGGATCGGTAAGGGAATTAGGCAAAAACGAAAGCATCAACACCGAAGTATTATTGGAACTGAGACCAGAATTAGTTATCGGCTTTGGAATTGATGGCAACAACAAAACCTTTGACAACATACAGAAAGCAGGAATTCCAGTGATTTATAATGGCGACTGGGTCGAAAAATCACCTTTGGCAAAAGCAGAATGGATCAAGTTTTTTGGTGTGCTTTACAACAAAGAGAAAGAAGCCGATGCTGTTTTTAAAACTATCGAAACCGATTATTTAGAAGCTAAAAAGATTGCTCAAAACGCCACGAAAAAACCAACTGTTTTAAGTGGTGCCATGTATAAGGACATTTGGTATTTACCAAGCGGCACAAGTCCTGAAGCCCAACTTTTAAAAGATGCAAATGCCAATTATCTCTGGAGTGAAACCACAGATCAAGGCAGTCTTTCACTCAACTTTGAAGTTGTTTTTGACAAGGCCAAAGATACAGATATTTGGATCAGTCCCTCGTATTATTCAAGTTTGGAAGCCATTAAAAAAGCAAATGCTCATTATACTAAGTTTAAAGCGTTCCAAGCTAAAGAGGTGTATTCTTTTGTCAATACCACAGGAGAAACAGGTGGCGTTTTATATTTTGAAACAGGAATGGCCCGACCCGATTTGGTTTTAAAAGATTTAATTAAAATATGTCATCCAGAATTGTTGGAAGATTATACACCTACTTTTTTTAAACGTTTAGAATAAACTCATTTGAATCAGACCTGACAGGTTTTTAAACCCTATCAGGTCTTGAAATTATGGAAAAAAAATACACATATCCCTTTCTAATATTGATAGCGCTGCTCATCATATTTTTTTTCGTGAACATAAGTTTGGGGTCTGTTTCAATTCCAACAGTGGAAATTTTCAAGGGTTTATTTGGCAAAATTGATAACGAATCCTGGCAATACATCATTCAAAATTACCGTTTACCAAAAGCTTTTACCGCTATTTTAGTTGGTTCAGGATTAGGTATTTCGGGGTTGTTAATGCAAACCTTATTTCGGAATCCATTAGCAGGGCCATTTGTTCTCGGTATCAGTTCAGGCGCTAGTTTGGGTGTTGCCTTGGTTATTTTAGGTTCTGGCTTTTTTGGGGGTGTACTGACTTCATTACTAATGTCAAAATGGAGCATTGTGATAGCCGCAAGTTTGGGAAGTTTTTTAGTGCTCTTGGCCGTCATGATTGTGTCCTCAAGAGTGCGTGACACAATGGCGATCTTGGTTATTGGGTTGATGTTTGGAAGCATAACCTCCGCTGTGGTCAGCGTACTCTCCTACTTCAGCTCTGCGGAACAATTGCAACAGTATGTTTTTTGGGGCTTTGGAAGTTTAGGTAATTTATCATGGTATGAGCTTTTTATTTTCTTTTTAATCTATCTCATTGGAATTTTAATGGCTATGGTATCCATTAAGGGTT
>NZ_JBDSLS010000185.1:0-6683 GCF_039916245.1 Gelidibacter sp. | reverse complement strand
GGATTCGAACCAGTGACTTCCACGTTGTCGACGTGACACTCTGAACCAGCTGAGTTAATGGACCGGCTACTTATAAAAAAAGTCCATACAATGTATGAACTTTTGTGGGCGATGAGGGGTTCGAACCCCCGACCCCCTCGGTGTAAACGAGGTGCTCTGAACCAGCTGAGCTAATCGCCCTGTTATGGGTGTGCAAATATAGTTTAGTTTTTGATATCTCAAAAGCTTTTTTGAAAAAAATTCAAAAATTTTTAAATAATTTCTGCAACAACAAACGTACTGCCACCAACATAAATAACATCTAACTTCGTAGCATGTTGTTTCGCAGCACTTAAGGCTTGCTCAACGCTATTATATGACTCTCCAAAAAATCCATTCGAAATGAAAATATTTTTTAAATCATTTGCGTCAAAACCTCTCGGGATATTCGGTTTGCAAAAATAGTAGGTCGCTACCTTGGGCAATAAAGGTAAAATAGTCGAAACGTCCTTATCATTTACAACTCCAAAGACCATGTGTAGGTGTTCATACTGTTCTTTTGCTAATTGCGCCATGGCGTATTGTAAACCTTCTTTGTTGTGCCCCGTATCACAAATAACCTTTGGTTGCTCCTGAAGAACTTCCCATCGTCCGTGTAACCCGGTGTTCTTGATCACATTTTTGAAACCTTCAACAAGGGATTCCTCTGAAATTTCAAATCCTCGCTGTTGAAGAACCTCTATTGTAGAAAGAACCGTCTTTCTGTTTTTTATCTGATAATCGCCTTTTAAATCACTTTGATAGTCTTTTTCAACTTCCTGTTGATCTGCGAACTGAATGTTGGCATGACGTTCCTTGGCTATTTCTATAAATATAGCCTCAGTTTCAGGCTGAGTCTCCCCTATTACAACCGGAACATTCGATTTTATAATACCGCCTTTTTCAAAAGCGATGGCTCCTAATGTATTGCCTAAAAATTGAGTATGGTCCAATCCTATGTTGGTAATAACGGATACTTCGGATGTAATGACATTGGTGGAATCTAATCGTCCGCCCATACCTACTTCCACCACTGCAATATCAACTTTTTCCTTGGAGAAATAATCAAACGCCATACCCACCGTCATTTCAAAAAAAGATAACGAATGGGTTTCAAAAAAGGCTTTATGTTTTTGAATAAAATCCACCACAAAGGCTTCGCTTACTTCTTTGCCATTGATTTTAATCCGTTCTCTGAAGTCTTTTAGATGTGGAGAAGTATAAAGTCCAACCTTATAGCCAGCCTCTTGTAAAATGGACGCCAACATATGGCTGGTGGAGCCTTTTCCGTTGGTGCCAGCTACATGAATGCTTTTAAAATTGTTTTCGGGATGATGAAGATGTTCTATTAATTGCAATGTATTGTCAAGGTTAGCCTTGTAAGCCGTTTTACCTTGATTTTGATACATTGGTAACTGATTAAACATCCAGTTGACAGTATCTTGATAAGTCATTTTATTGGGTAACGCTAAAATCGATTTTCACAAACCCTATTTGAGTAGAGGGTGCTTTAGGATCTGCTGGCCATTTATAAGTCAACGCCGTTTTTCGAGCAGCTTCATACAAACATATGTTTCCTGTAGTTCCTTTTTTACCAGGAATAGCATTCACGACGCGTCCATCTCTATTCACATGAATTTCAACAACCACACGACCTTCTTCATAACAATCCGGAACTACTTTACCATTAGAAGGTGTTCCTCTTCCTCTCAATCCATAACCGGTTCCGCTACCACCACTTCCTGTACCTGGTTGTCCAAAATAACTTGGTGCATAGGGATCGCCATCCAATTGACCTTTATCTCCAGGCTTATTGTCGTCACCTTCACCGCCAGAGGCTTTACCATCTGATTTTTTAACGCCTCCAATCAATGCATCGAGTTTTGCTTTTTTATCAGCTTCTTCTTGTCGTTTTTTCGCTTCGGCTGCTTCTTTGGCTTTTTCTGCACGTTCCACCTCGGCCTTTGCATTGGCATCAGCTTTTGCCTTGGCATCTGCAGCTTCCTTTTGCTTTTTCATAGCAATGGCTTCTGAATTGTCGGCTGTCAATACTTTTTCGGCAGGTTGTTCTGATTTTTTAGGCTCCGCTTTTGTTTCTTCAACTTTTGTTTCCTTAACAACAGGCTCCGTAACAACTTCTTTGGGTTCAGACTTGATAGGCTCTAAAGGTTGCACTTCGCCACTACCCACGTCTGAAGTTCCAAAATTAACTGCAACGCCATATTCCAAAGGCGGATCCATATATGGAAGAGCACCAACAACAAATAACAACAATACCAAAATCACCACAATTAGTGAGGTGATTTTTGCCGAATTGCGTTCGTGTTTGGTTTCTAAAAACTTCATATTAATTAGGCTTTACGGCCAAAATGACTTTAAATTTATTTCTATTTGCAATGTCCATCACTTTTACAACATTTTCAACCGCTACTGATTTTTCAGCTCTTAAAACGATGGTCGGTTCTGTTTGATTGGCCAGTAAGTTTTTTAACTCAAGTTCCAAAACACTTTCGCCAACCAGCTTTTGATCGATATAATAGTTTAAATCCTTGGTAATACTTACGGCAACCGATTGTTTATTCTCCGTTTTTCCACCTGCTTTGGGTAACAGAATGTCAATAGCATTTGTGGTTACCAAAGTTGATGCCAACATAAAAAATATCAATAACAAGAAAACAATATCGGTCATGGACGACATATTGAATTCTGGTGTTACTTTATTTCTTCCTCTTATATTCATAGATACGACTTACTCAAAATTATCATTAATATTTTTTTTAGATGCAATTTTCAACAATTATCAACAATTCTAGTCGACCAATCCAATTACTGTCGACCGCCAACTGAAAACTGCCAACTGAACTAAATCGGTTCGTTCAAATGATCTAAAAACTCTAATGAATTGGCTTCCATCTGATAGACGACTTTATCCGTCTTAACCACCAAATGATTATAGAACATAAAGGCGACAATACCCACTATTAATCCACCAACGGTTGTGGTCATTGCCGTATATAGCCCGTCGGCCAGCAATTTAATATCAATTTGACCGCCAGCATTAGCAATTTCAAAGATGGATAAGATCATCCCAATAACAGTTCCTAAAAAGCCAATCATTGGACCAACACCAGAAATAGTTGCGAGAACACTAACGTTGCGCTCCAATTCATAAACTTCCAAACGTCCAGCGCTTTCCAGAGCCGTTCCAATATCATCCAAAGGTTTCCCAATACGGCTGATTCCTTTATTGATCAATCTTGAAACTGGCGTGTTGACTTGAGCACAAAGAATTTGAGCCGAGTCTATTTTACCATTGGACACGTGATCCTTTATCTGGTTCATGAAATTGGAATCTATTTTGGAAGCTGCCTTAATAGCGAAAAGCCTTTCGAAATAAATATAAATGGCAAATACCAACAACACAAACAAGACGGCAATAATAACCATTCCTGCCGTTCCTCCACTTGCAATCAATTCAATTATGGATAATGTTTTCTCTACTGATTCACCATCAGGAACAAGTTCCGTTCCATCTTGAATAGCACTCTGTAATATCATATTTATAATCATTAAAATTTATATAACTAGTGTATAACGTCTAATACTAGGCTTAAGTATGTATTTAAAAAATAATTTGTCTTGTAAACATAAAAACTACGGCACCTGCCAAGAATCCGATCAATGCTAACCAAGAGATTTTTTTAAGGTACCAAAAGAAATCTATCTTTTCCATACCCATAGCTACAACTCCTGCAGCCGATCCTATGATTAACATACTTCCTCCTGTTCCTGCCGAATAAGCTACAAAATGCCATAGCTCATTATCCATAGGCTCAGAAAACATTCCTAAACTAGCCGCCACCAATGGCACGTTATCAATAACTGCTGAGGCAACTCCTAGCAATAGTACCACTAAATCGGAAACACCTTCATGGTGTAATTCTGTACCCAACATTGGCATGGTATCTTGTAATGAGGTTGCGAATGTGAATAAAATCCCTAAAGATTCTAAAGCAGCTACGGCCATCAATATTCCAAGGAAGAATAAAATACTTGGCAATTCAATTTTTGCCAAAGATGAATGTACAGGACTGTGATGAGCATGGATATCTCCTTCAGCCGAATCTGGAGTGGTCATACTAAAATTTCTTCTACTATAAACTTCGGCAAATATTGCCACAATACCAAGAGACAACATCATCCCGACATAAGGAGGCAAGTGCGTTATTGTTTTAAATACTGGCACGAATACAATCGCTCCAAGACCTAAATATAACATCGTGGCACTGTATTTACTTTTTGGTTGTTCGTCAATTAAATCTTCATCATCTATGGTTAAATTTCCTTTAAACACAGGAAGGAATGACGCTATAAGTGCTGGAACGGCCATACAGATTAAGGAAGGCAAGAACAAATACACAAATAAATGGCTTGAAGTTACTTTTTTACCAATCCAAAGCATGGTGGTCGTCACGTCGCCAATTGGAGACCAAGCACCTCCAGCATTAGCAGCAATAATGATAAGACCTGCATACCACAAACGCATATCTCTTTCTTTTACAATTTTTTGAAGAATGGAAATCAATACAATTGTTGCAGTTAAGTTGTCAATAATTGCAGAAAGTGCAAAAGCTAAAATGGAGAAAATCCATAGAATTTTTGTTTTTTTCTTGGTTTTAACAAAGCCTTTTATGGTTGAGAACCCATCAAAATAATCAATAATCTCAACGATGGTCATTGCTCCCAATAAGAACACCAAGATCTCAGCCGTTTTTCCTAAATGGTGAAGCAAGGTGTTTTCCATATAGCTCATTTTACTCGCCGCTGGATTTTCTAAATTCTCTACCGGCAAACTGGCAAAGCCCTCAACCAAACCATGATTGGCAGAATCAAACCAATTGGGAAAGCTCTCCAATCCTAAAGAAATCAAAGCCCAAGCGATAGCCATCATGACCAAAGCTGGAATAAGCTTGTCAATTTTAATGCTATGCTCTAAAGTAATGGCTAAATAACCAATCACAAATACCAATATAATTGCGGTTTCCATAAATAAAATATTAAGTTGATTAAATGCTATTCTTTACGCGGTTTCGCTTACGCCTGTTTTACCTTTATTTTTAATTTAAACTCCTTCGGTTATTTTTTGATACTGTTTTCTATGTTTTCAGAAATAACACCTTTCAATTTGACCCTTCTTTTCCATAAAATTAGCAAATACTCTAACCACAGCGTATTTCCTTTTATCTGTTTTGACAAAGGCAACACACATTCATATTTAAACCGTCATGCATAGGGATACATCTTTCTGACAGACAACTGCATAAAGAAGGAGCAACCAATAAACTTGTCGTTCAGGTTTTCCGATTGTATTGCAATTACAGATTGTTTTTCTTCGCAGTTATGAAGTAATTCTGTCATTCGATGATGTTCATTCTAGTTGGTTAAGTTAGATAATACGCTAAAAAATTGACTTTTTATCTTATATTCTGTAACAAATATAAAAAACTATAAATCTCTTTGAATTAAATTCACCATTATTTTACGAATAATAAATTTTACCCGAGCTGTGATCATGTAAAGCACCTGTCACACTGCTCAAACAATTGGTTTCATTACGGTGTTTTAACACGCCTAAAAACGCAAAAATGAGCGCTTCTTTAAACTCTATTATAGGGTTTTCAGGAATAACGATAACACTCTTGGTTTTTTCAGAAACGCGCTCCATCAAAAACGTATTGAATGCACCACCTCCAGTCGTTAATACTGACGTTTTACTTTTAGATTTGATTTCGTTAGAAATTTGAATGGCTATGTGCTCAACAAATGTTCTTAAAATATCTTTGGTGCTTAATTGAAACGAATCAATCAATGGAAAGATTTCTGATTTAACCCATTCCAATCCTAATGATTTTGGATAATGGGATTTATAATAGCTTAAAGCATTCAGCTCTTGCAACAAAAGTTCATTAACTGCCCCTGATTTCGCGATTTTCCCACCATTATCATAGTCAAATCCTAAGTTTCCCACATAATGATTGAGGACGATATTGGCTGGGCAAACATCATAAGCAATCCGTTGTCCCTTGTGTTCAAATGAAATATTTGCAAAACCACCCAAATTAAGGCAATAGTCATATTTAGAGAACAAAAGCCGATCGCCAATAGGTACTAATGGCGCGCCTTGACCGCCCAGAGCAACATCTTCAACCCTGAAATCACAAACCACAGTTTCCTTTAAAATCGTTGCTAGTTTTGGTAAATTCCCTATTTGATAAGTCAGTCCAATTTCTGGTTGATGCAATGCTGTGTGACCATGTGAGCATATCGCATCTAACGCGGCAAGCTTGTGTTTTTGAATAAACCGACTGATTGCGTCTCCAGTAAAACGGGTATAGTCTTCATCCAATTGGAGTAATTCCGACTTCGTAAAATTTACTAAGTTTCGTAGTTTTTCAACCCAATCAGATGGATACGGCCAGGTTTCTGCCTCCAATATTTTAAATTCCCAACCCTCCGAACAGGTGAAAGTGCAATGTGCTATATCCAATCCATCCAAGGACGTGCCTGACATAACTCCTATTACGTTGTAGTGATTTTTGTTCATAGCCGTAAAAATAGCTATTCAAATTGATAAAATACTAGTAAAACCTTATATTTGGATTCGT
>NZ_JBDSLS010000184.1:0-11780 GCF_039916245.1 Gelidibacter sp. | reverse complement strand
ACTTTCATAAAAAGCGATGCCTTTTTCCATTCGATATTTCTAGCTTGCATTTGGCTACCAAAGTCATTATCAGTTGGTGCACGCCAAAAGTTAGGTCGTGGCCCGTTGCCGTCCTTGATGAGCTCATTGCCTTCAAAAACATAAGACGTTATTTGTCCTTTATTTTTATTGAAAACTAACTGAATGTCGCTATTTGAAATTTCCAAAGTTTCTTTGGAATCCTTAATTTTTAAAATTCCTTTTTTGGCGATTTCTGTAAGCTCTTTTTTGTATTTACTAGATAAAGCAATTTGCTCATGCGCCACTTCAAATCCTTTTGGAAGAATGCTCCAAGCCGCTTTCGTTTTTGCTGAAATCTCAACAAAATATTCTGTGTTCGGTTTATAATCGATGTCGTTTAGAGACAATCTGATCAATTTCCCAGTATGCGTTTCTACTGAAATATCATCGATTTTAATCGTTTTCAAAACTTTACCATCGGCTTTGATTTCGGCGGTAAAATCGAATTGATCCAAATTGGTAAAATCGTATAGATTCTCAAGCAACACACGTAACTCATTATGTTGATTGATTCCTTTTTCTTTGAAATTGATAAATTCATGAACTTTTTTAACTTCAAATAATGCAGGTTGTGGGGTACGATCTGGAAAAACAATCCCGTTATTTAAAAACGAATTGTCTGACGGCATATTTTCGCCATAATCGCCTCCATAAGCATAAAAACGCTCGCCATTTTCATCGGTTTTCCAAATAGATTGATCCACCCAATCCCAGATAAAACCACCTTGAAGATTGTCATATTGCTCAATAATATCCCAGTATTCCTTGAAGTTCCCGGTACTGTTACCCATTGCGTGTGCATATTCACTAGGAATATAGGGACGATCGGTTTTAGTTTTTCCAACGGCTTCAAAAGTTGCTGCCGATGGATATTGTGGTACGATTATATCCGTATTCGAATCCATATCCCATAAACTGCCATCGTAATCTTTGTATGGACGCTCGTATTGTACAGGACGTTTGGTCTTATCAGCGTTTTTCATCGCATCATAACCTTTGAAGAAATTCACGCCATTTCCAGCTTCGTTCCCCATGGACCAGATAATGACTGATGGATGGTTTTTATCACGCTCAACCATACGCACCATTCTATCCACATGCGCATTTTCCCAACTTGGATTTTTGGCTAAAGAATATTTGCCATAATACATACCGTGTGATTCGATATTTGCTTCATCAACCACGTACAATCCATATTCATCACATAATTCGTAAAAACGACGTTGTTGTGGGTAATGACTTAAACGCACCGCATTAATATTATTTTCTTTCCAAAGTTTGATGTCTTTCATGATCAACTCTTCTGGCACCACGTGACCGGTTTCAGGATTGGCTTCCTGAGTATTCACGCCTTTTAAAGTGATACGCTGGCCATTGACCAAAAGCAAACCTTGTTTGATTTCAATAGATCTAAAACCAATTCTTGAGGTCGTGACTTCGAGCGTTTTTTTCTTGGCGTCTGTTGTTTCAATGAGTAACGTATACAAATTAGGATGTTCTGCACTCCACTGTTTTACGTTTGGTAAGCTGGCAGAAAAGTCAACCGTTGTTTTACTTGAAGTTGAAAATGGTTTGGTTTCAGAAGCTACAATTTTAGAATTGGCATCTAATATTTTATAGGAAACATTGCCTTTAGCTGCTTTTGATAAATGATTTCGAAGATCCACCGATAATTCAAAAACACCATCCTTATAAGCGCCATCTAAAATAGAAACCAC
The DNA here is from genome assembly GCF_039916245.1 of Gelidibacter sp. Classification (GTDB taxonomy): domain Bacteria; phylum Bacteroidota; class Bacteroidia; order Flavobacteriales; family Flavobacteriaceae; genus Gelidibacter. The sequence goes on along the minus strand of NZ_JBDSLS010000184.1, from coordinate 10,002 downwards.
TTCATAATCTTGAATACGTACTTTTGGTTGTGCATACACATAAACGCTGCGCTCAATGCCGCTAATTCTCCAGAAATCCTGACATTCTAAGTAAGAACCATCCGTCCATCTGAAAATTTGAATGGCGATTTTATTTTTTCCTGGTTGTGCAGCAGCAGTAATGTTGAATTCTGCAGGCAACTTACTGCCTTGAGAATAACCCACATACTTGCCGTTGAGCCAAACAAATCCGCCCGATTTCATGGCACCGATTTGTAAGAATATTTCTTTTCCGTCCCAGCTATTATCAATATTAAAATCACGCACATAAGTTCCGACAGGATTATATTCGTTTGGAACTTTTCCAGGATTAGCAGGATAAATTCCATCAACAAGTTTCATGTCATCTGCTACCATCGCTTTATAATCGGAAAACTCATATTGATGATTCACATAAATAGGAATCCCATAACCTTCCACTTCCCAGTTTGACGGCACTTTAAGATCATCCCAACCTGAAACATCTTCGTTAGGATTCATAAATGTTGTTGGGCGATCGGCTGGATTTCTTACCCAGTTAAATTTCCAGATGCCGTCCAATAACTGGTAGAATTCCGGGGTGTTTTTTAAAGCATCTTTTTCTGAAGTAAATGACGTAAAGGACGCATGCGCATCCATTTTATGCTCACTGATGACCGCTTCATTTTCGATGTAATGTTTGTAGTCCTTAATCGGATCTTTTTGTTGGCCATTGGCATTTAAAACAGCGCAGAATGCGAATACTGTTTTAAGAATAACTAAAGCTTTTCTTTTCAAAATCATAATAATAAATAAGATGTATGGAATGGCATTTTAATTTCGGCAGTTAGAAACTCGGATAAACATCCGTTAACTCCATCTGCGAATAACAATTACCAGTAAAATTAATTGCCTAAACTAATCAAAATTTAGGCAATTGTATTATGTTAGACCTATTAAATCTACGAAAACGATTTCTTAAAAATTAAATAAAACCTATGAATTTAATGTAAAAATCGCAATCTCCTTCTAAATCCCATCGCGTTAAATTCCGTAGAGTCATATATTGAAAACTTACGCGTACTTTCCAGATCTTTGAAACTGCTTTGAAAAAAGGAGCAAAATCAAAGGAGCTAAAATTAGAGTCGCGACCTTATTCAACAAATCTCATATTGCACTAATGCGTTTCAAAATTTAATGTAAAAAAACCGCTCCTATTAAATAGGAACGGTTTTCATCAAATAACTCAAATAATTGTGAAAAAAATATAAACTCTTCTTAATTCCAGCCTGGGTTTTGAACAAGGCTACCTTGACTTAAAACTATTTGTTCTGTTGGCACAGGAGACAAATAATCTCTACCAAGATTAAATCCAAATCCACCTGGTATAGTATTCATATAAGGATCTATATAACCTTCTGCGTTGACTAGAATAGAGCTTCCGATCAAATCAGCAAATTCCGTCTGCATGTCGCTTCCTACAATTTTAAATCCTTCTAATCTTTTGCCAACAATTAGTTCGTCAGCTGCTGCCCAACGCATTAAATCATCAAAACGTTTTCCTTCTAATGCCATTTCAACACGACGTTCTCTTCTTACTTCGTTGACAATATCACTCAATGCAGGAAACGCTTTGTTTGGATCAGCAACAGGACTTAAATTCAATGCCGGCATGCCGACACGAGTTCTTAGCATGTTGATTGATTTATCCAAATCACTTTGGGTTAAGCTTCCAAGTTCCGCTTTTGCCTCAGCAAAATTGAGGAGTACTTCAGCATATCTAAAGATAATGGCACCAGTCCAACTATCATTTCTTTGAGCGTTATCCGTAATCCCACCTTTGTAAATTTGGAATCCAGTTGTGTTTGTGATTTCATTATTACCTTTAAAAGTTGGGAAATTAAAAATCTCATTTGGCACTCCAACATTAACGGTAAGTAAATCTCCCGGTGTGGCAATAGTTTGGGCAAGTCTAGGATCTCTATCCTTTATTATTGTGGTTAGACTGTTTTCTTGACTTAGGCTATACAAAGGGCTCACACTAATAGGCTGTCCATCAATAGCCAAATAAGAATCTACTAACGATTTAGTAACGCCAGTACCTGATCCTGTATGAGGTAAATAATGTCCTACATAGTGGCTTACACCTTCTGAAACACTGTATTTTTTCCAGAACATAACTTCTGGGTTCCCCGTGTAATTAACCTGGTTAAACAAATCCCAGTAAGTTGATGGTGTGCCATTATTGTACAAGGAATATTCACCTTCATCAATTAACCTTTCTGAAGCCTCAACTGCCCATTTTAAAAATTTGTCACTCTCATTAACAGGCGCAGCAAATGCATCATTATTATGATATTTCTCCCATGTCCCCTCATAAAGGCACACCGTAGATTTCAATGACAATGCCATGCCTTGGTGAACCCTAAACGCCTCAGATCTATTTTTTGGTCTTAATTTAGCAATCGCTAGATCGAGGTTTTCAACAATTTTAGTAGCCAATTCATTTCTTGGCATTCTTGGTGTGTATAATTCTGGTGAATCTGCATTAAGAGTTTTGTCAATATAAGGCACCCCTCCGTATCTTTTAAGAAGATTATAATAGAACATCGCACGGAAAAAATAAGCCTCTCCATTATAATGATCTATTAAAGTAGCATCCCCTTGTGCTTTATCAGAATTTTCAAGGTAGAAATTGACCGCTCTAATAGAACTGTAGTTCCAATTACCATCAGATGTTGGTGGATTCGTTGAAGTTCCAACAAATCGATTGTTTATAAAAATATCTGCAAGATTGTCACTATTATTATCAAACTCAAAGATGCCACCATTATAGCCGTTATGAACTGGAAACGACGTGTAAAATTGGTTTAAGAAAAGCGCAAGATCATTAGGAGTTTTCCAATAAGCCTCAGGAGATATCTGGTCCTCGGGCAACTTATCCAGTAAATCATCCGAACAACCCAAGCTAAAGGTCATAATTAATACTAATGCTATGGATTTTATATGTTTCATAATATGATGTTATTAAAATTGAATATTTAAACCAATTGAATATGATTTCTGAAGTGGGTAAATTTTTCCATTCCCCCAACTACCTCCAGTAGCTTCGGGATCAAAAATGCTTGACATTTTGGTAATGGTCAGCATATTTTCTCCCGCAATGAACAACCTAAGTTTCTTAAGATGTAATTTATCCAGGATATCATTTGAAAAGCTATAACCAAGCGTCACATTCTTTAATCTCAAATAAGCCCCATTTTGCAAAAATCTGGTTTGCACCTCTTGATTTCTCCATGCGCTTCTAAACGTTGGTCTAGGCAAAAATGCACCCGGGTTATCTTCAGACCAATAATCTAAATGCTCTTGAAATCCAGCGGATTGCCATTGATTACCAACAGCACCAAATGTATAAGCGTCGCCCGTCCAAACATCTCTTTTTCCAACTCCCTGCCAGAACATGGAGAAATCCAATCCTTTGTAATCAAAACCAGCATTCAAGGAGTATAAATACCTCGGTGTAGAATTCCCAATTACAGATAAATCACCTGGATCATCTGAAGTAGATCTACCCCAATCAACAAAACCATCACCGTTAATGTCTTTATAATGCACATCACCAGGAAACCATTGTCCACCGTAGAATTTAGTCATATCTGGACCGTTATCAATTTCTGCTTGATTTTGATATAAACCTACAGTTTCAAAGCCCCAGATTTCACCAAGTTTTTGTCCTTCACGGTAAGTGTTCAATAAATTATTTGGGTTACGGTATTTGGTAACAGTAGTTACAGCATCAGAAAGTATGACCCCTACGTTATAGTTAACTTCTCCTATATTATCTTTCCAAGTTAAACTTAACTCAAAACCTTTACTTTCCAAAGACGCATTATTAGCTTGTGGCGACGACGTCCCCAAAACAGCTGGTAATCGTTCAGCCGGACCAAACATATCGTCAGTAGTTCTTATGTAATATTCAAAGGTTGATTGTAGACGGTTGTTAAAGGCCGCTACGTCTAAACCGAAGTTGTCCGTTGATACGGTTTCCCAAGTGATGTCCGGACTAATAAGACCTGGCGTTAGCGTATAATTAGGTCTTCCATTATTACCTAACCACCAAAGATTCTTGCCTATTGGCATACGTCCAATATACAAGTAGTTCGCTACGTTTTGATTTCCAATTGATCCTGTAGAGTAACGTAACTTGAACATGCTAATTTGTTCAACTGGCCAAAAATTTTCTTTCGCTATATTATATCCTGCAGAAAGAGACGGGAAAAAATGCCATCGGCTATCAGGAGCAAATCGAGACGATGCATCATAACGTCCATTAACTTCAAAAAGATACTTTTCGTTGTAATTATAGTTTAGCCTTCCAAAATAACCTTGGGTTGCAAAAGAACCTTGAGAATCATAAGCATTTACTTTTCCTACCCCTGTCGAGATGGATGGTACGTTATCAGTAATCAAATCGTTGATATTTCCTTGAACAGAACTATAATCTGTATTTTCCTGTTGAAATCCGACCAATCCAGAAAAGTTATGGACTTCGTTAACTGATTTATCGTAAGAAACCACAACGTTAGGCGAAATATAATTACGTTCGTAAGCATAACGGGCGAAACTATTATTTTGCTGAATAAAGCGCTCTTGACCGTCGGGTTCTGTAACGCTTACTTTTGCAGTATGGGAACTGACGTTAGATGTCTCACGCTGGTAATATAAACTTGTTTTAATCTTGAAGTTTTCGATAGGCTCAAATATTAAATCGATACCAGCATTCGTATCGAAATCTTTTGACATCCTTCTTCCACCCTCTAAAAGAAATGGTATTTCCGATCCGTCGCTATAACTTCCGTTCGGCATCAAGACACCATTAGTTGGCCAACGACGTGCAATGTTGTGAAGGTAAAGACCCTGATCGTAGCTAGGTCTATCTAAGTCTTCACGAGACATTCTAAGATTGGCATTAACAGTAAACCAATCATTCATTTTACTAGAGATCTTACTATTAAGGGTATAACGTTGGTAGCTATCCTCACCAAAACTCATGATGCCCGGAGCGTCATTAAAAGAACCGGAAACATTGTAATTGAGTTTTTCTTCATTCCCAGAAAAGCTAATATTATGTTGTTGACGCAACACAATATCTTTATACATGACATCAAACCAATTTGTATTCGCATTAGAACCTGTATATTGTTGCCATTGCGTACCATTTGCATTAGGAACTGTCACTGGGGTGTTTACCGGATCTGCTAAGTAAGCTTTTATACGCCCTAAGGTTTCGGCATCAAAAATCGGCGCTCCACCTCCGTTAGTTGCCGCAAGGTTGAAGTAATTGGCAAATTCCAAAGAATTCATCATGTCAGGAACTCTCGTTGGAGAGGAATAAATATAATTATTGGAATAGGTAATCTCATGGCCTTTCACACCTTTACCACTCTTAGTTTTCACTATAATTACACCAAAAGCTGCACGAGATCCATAAATTGCAGAAGACGCTGCATCTTTTAAAACGGAAATGCTTTCGATATCCTCAGGATTTATACTGTTCAACCCAGATGGGTCATTTAATGGAATATCATCAACAATAACCAATGGGGCACTGGTATTTTGAAGGTTACCAACACCACGGATGCTGATGTTCATGCTCGCACCTGGCGAACCTCCACTGTTGCCAACACTTAATAATAATCCTGGCGCAGATCCTTGAATGGCCTGCATGACATTGCTCACCGGTCTATTTTCAAGTACCTCAGCATCAATTGTACTGATTGCACCTGTAAGGTTACCCTTTTTCTGTGTACCATAACCTACAATAACCACCTCATCCAAACCTTCATTCTGCTCAATTAGGGCTACATTAATAGTTGCTTTTCCATTGACAGCAATGGATTGGGTAGCATACCCCACATAACTGAATTGAAGTGTTCCATCGGCATTTACTTCAATGGAATAGTTTCCATCTAAGTCAGACACTACCCCTTTACTGGTGCCTTTCTGTGTAATGTTTACCCCAGGTATTGGATCCCCACTCGTGGTTTCAGTAATTTTTCCTTTTACTGTTATCTGAGCATTGGCTGATATAAAGCCAAAAGCAAAGAATATAAACAGCATTCTACTTAATTTCTGCATCATATTTTTAGATTTTTAACGAAAGTATTATGTATAACATAACAACAATCTTAATTAAAATTTGTTAAATAAATTAACAAATTCGACCAGCGATAACTTAAGTATGTCACACAACCATTTAACTGAGACGAACGTCGTTTCTGAATAAAAAAAACCAATCAATGGGAATTGATTGGTTGATAGAGATCATTAATTAAGACAGAATTGTAGTTTATTCATAGGTCAAATAGGCAGACACCAACCAGTGATTGAGTTTATCGCCATCCACAGGCGTTGCTGGGATTTTAATTCTGATCGCATGCGCGCCAGCTTTTAAATCGCCCAAATCGACGACCATCGGCTCCACAAAAGACCCGGGGCACCAATTGGATCTTGACAGATCTGAGGATGCAATGCGCTCTTCAATTTCCTTGATTTCATACTTATTGGTCAAAGGCGAAATATAAGATGCCGAGTCCTTTCTGATCCACACACCTGAGGTTGGATTGAATCTTCTAAACGACGCACAATCATCACGCCACGGAATCGTATCCAAAACCAATTTGTTGTCGAAATACACACTGTTTTTTAGTTTGATAAATTCATCGCCACCACTATGTCCGCCATGTCCGGTTGTGATATAATGTAATTTCACATTTTTGGCATCCTTTTTTAATTGGATGGTTTCGACTAAGTCGTTATGCGCGAAATTATCAGGGATTTGCTGTCCGCCCACGTAAGGAATGGTATTCACTAAAGGTAAGACTTTGACTTTTTGTTGTTTTCTGTTAGAATAGTTCAATTCCAAATCGAAATCATAGCCTTCTGCAGTCCACGAATCGATCCAAACACCAACATAAAAAGTGCCCGTTACCAAACTTTCCAAATCGGTAATATCAGTTACCCAAACCACTTCCTTTTCCCAACTTGGAATATAAACAGGACGACGGTATTTTACTTTATTGTCGCTATAATGTCCTACGCCAAAAGGTGTCATAAAGCGCATCAATTCCACAACCGGTTCGTAATTTTTACCGTTGACGAATCCAGCATATTTATCGTCAACATAGGAATCCTTCGGAAATTTTCCGTCTTTTTCGGTAATGGAAAGAATGGATAGTTTACTCGGATCCGAAACCACAAAACAAGAACCCGATTTATCCCAACGGTCGCCATTGGAACGTACGGTCAACTTTACACTCACGTCCGTGCCTTGTGCAAACGTAGGGATGGATACTTTTTTATAAACCAAGCGACCATCCATTAAACGAACCGCTTCAGGATCGGTTCCTTTTTCGCCACCGAAGTTTAAAGGTTGTTTGTTAAAGACAGTATGGTTTACTGGTTTTTGTGCATTTACTGAACATAGCGTCGTAAATAAGAAGGCAATGAGGAGCGTGTTTAATTTCATGTTTTTATAATTTTAATTTTTGATAAGGGTTTCAGACCTTTCAGGAGATTGCTTCGTTCCTCGCAATGACACCTGACAGGTCAAATAATTTTAAGGCTTCATAAATTCCAATTCCACAAGAACCGGCAAATGATCGGACGGATATTTACAATCTTTTGAATCACTTAATACCGCATATTTTAAAACTTCAATCTGATCTTTGCTTGTGAAAATATAATCGATCCGATTTAAAACAGGTTTGTTAAACTCAAAAGCATTAAAGGTTCCTGACGGCCCAAAAGGCTTTGCTACACTCACATGTTTGCTATCATTTAAAGCTTTCGACAGTAATTTAATGGGTTCTGATTCTGGCGTCAGATTAAAATCTCCCATGACAATAACGGGCAGATTATGACTATTGAGCTCGGCAACCTTTTCAAGAATCAATGCTGCACTTCTCACTCGAGCCAAATCGCCAATATGATCAAAATGCGTATTAAATACCCAAAACTTTTCCTTACTGAATTTATTTTCAAAAAGTCCAAAAGTACAAATGCGTTCCATCGCGGCATCCCAACCTACTGAGATTTCATTAGGCGTTTCAGACAACCAAAACGTGCCCTCCTTTAATAGCTGTAATTTTTCTTTATTGTAAAAGATCGCACTGTATTCGCCTTTGGTTTTTCCGTCATCACGACCAACGCCGATATAGCCATAATCCACGAAAACGCTCTCCAAATACTGTACTTGATGGTGTAAACCTTCTTGGATTCCAAAAATGTCAGGATGATTATAAGCAATCTGATCGCTCATAAATTCCTTTCGTTTTGACCAGGTATTTTCGCCATCGCCAGGATTGTCATAGCGGATATTATAGGTCATCATTTTATAGGATGCCGTTTGACCTACCGAAGAAAATGTCATGACTAATAAAAGTAAAATGATTATGTTTTTCATGCTATTCAGATTTTGGTTTTTGATCCTTGCTTTTCTTTGAAATCGTGCTCAAACCTGTCAGGTTTTTAAAACCTGACAGGTTTCGTCATCGAATTTATCTAATCCAAAACAACTTTTAAAGTCTTCCCATTAACCAAATCGTTATGGTCGATAAAATACCCTTTCTGCTTTTTGCCATCTAATACTATGTGATTGATTTTCCCGGCACCTACTTTCTCAATGACCAATGCATTATTCTTATAATATCTCGGATCTAAATGAATGGTTATTTTATCGAATCTTGGCGTTGTTATCGTATAAAAAGGATCGGCCGGCGATACCGGATAAATCCCCATCATGCTATAAATTAACCATGCCGACATGGTTCCTGTGTCGTCATTACCAGGCAATCCAGCAGGTTTATTTGTAAAATACTCATTGATTAAATTAGTCACGCGCTCTTGCGTTTTCCACTCGTAACCTGTCGCATAATTGTATAAATACGGATAGGCAATATCAGGTTCGTTAGCCATATCAAATTGCTTGTTATCAAAAACTTCATCCAATTTAGCGACGTAATTCTTTTTGCCGCCCATCAACTTCATTAAGGCTTTGGTATCATGCGTTACCATAAACGTGTATTGCCACGAATTGCCTTCGATAAAACCTAAATTGGTTTCAAAATTGGCACCTGTGTTGGGATGGAAAGGTTCGTACCAAGACCCATCATCGTTTTTCGGACGTAATAAATTGAACTGTTTATCAAATAGCTTTCTGTAGGTTACTGAACGCTCCGAAAACAATTTATAATCTTCTTTTTTTCCCAAGATTTTCGCCAGTTGTGCAATGGCAAAATCACTGATATTATATTCTTGTGTGGTAGAAACCGATCCACTTTGTATGGTTTTTGTGGTCAAATAACCTTTATTGATATAGTCCTTTAATCCAGGTCGTAACGGATTACTTTCTAACTGCATGGCACTTTTCCGCATCGCTTCATAAGCTTTTTCAATATCAAAATCCTGAATGCCTCTCAAATAGGTATCTGCCAAAACAATGCCCGCAGGATCGCCAACCATGGTTGTGGTTTCGGTGGCGTTGAGTTCCCACTTAGGTAACCATCCACTTTCATCATAAATATTGAGCATGCTTTTTACCATATCCGATTGTTGCTTTGGATAAACCAAGCTCATTAATTGATGCAGATTGCGATACGTATCCCATAAGGAAAACACGGTAAAACGCGTGTCCTCGGTTTTGACGGTTTCGCGTTTGCCCATCGTTGGATATTCGCCATTCACGTCATTTAAGGTATTTGGATGAATTAAAGTGTGGTATAATGCCGTGTAAAAAATGGTTTTATCATCTTTGGTGCCGCCTTCCACTTCTATTTTAGATAATAAGTCGTTCCACTGAGATGCTGTATTTTTATAGAGGTCATCAAAAGTCAAACTTTGAGTTTCTTTTTCTAAATTCTCCCGAGCGTTTTCAATACTGACATAACTCACGCCGATTTTCACTTCAACTTGCGTCGGTTTATCAAAATTGTAAGTAAAATAACT
>NZ_JBDSLS010000183.1:0-9432 GCF_039916245.1 Gelidibacter sp. | reverse complement strand
TCCAACCCCACCCAAGCCGCATTTTGCTGATCACTTTCAACAGCCGCATGAATAAATTGCACGCCTCTAACCCCAACAGATACCGTCGGATAGTCTGGAGTTTCAATGGGGGTTTTTGTTTTAAATGCATTTAAATGTGTTGCAAAGTTTTTATAGACATTGGCAAAGGCTTCCAAATAACCTTCTGGATGCCCAGCGGGAATTCGAGACGCGGCTAATGACAGTGGGTAAAGATCATTCCCATTAGACGTGAAAATCATTTTCGGTTGATCGAGCCATCTTGTGATCAGTTCATTTGGTTTTTCCTGATGCCATTCCAAACTGCCTTTTTCGCCATAAACCCGAATAGAGAGATTGTTTTCTTCTCCCGCGGCAATTTGAGATATGGACATAATTCCTTTGGCGCCATTTTCCAAGCGCAGCAAAATATTACCATCATCATCCAAAACACGGCCTTTACCGAATCGTCCTAAATCGGCAGCGAGTTCTTTAACTTTTAATCCTGTAATATATTCTACCAAATTATGGGCATGGGTTCCAATATCCCCTAAAGCACCGCCAAGCCCAGATTTTGAAGGATCAACACGCCAAGCCGCCTGTTTATTATCTGAATCCTCAACCGCAGTAGCCATCCAACCTTGTAAATAATGGACTTGCACTTTTCTGATCGCTCCAAGATCTCCATTTTTAACCATGGCTTTGGCTTGTTTAACCATGGGACTTCCTGGATAATTATGGGTCAACGCAAAAAGTAGTCCGGTCGATTTCACGAGCTCCTCTAATTCTTTTGCTTCATCTTCAGTTAAGGTCATCGGTTTGTCGCACACGACATGAAAACCATTTTCTAATGCTAATTTTGCTGGCGCAAAGTGCATATAATTTGGTGTGACAATAGCCACAAAATCCATACGGAGATTTTCAGGTAGCGCTTTTTCTTTAAGAATCATTTCTTCAAAACTGCCATAACATCGGTCTTCAGGCAATAATAGGTCTTTACCCGAAGCCTTTGATTTTTCAGCCGTGCTGCTGAATGCGCCACAAACCAATTCAATCATTCCATCAAGGGTCGCAGCTTTTCTGTGGACATCGCCAATAAAAGAGCCAATGCCGCCACCAATCATTCCCATTCTTAATTTTCTCATGTTTTTCTGTATGTTTTGATAGTTTACTATGCTATTGATAGCTGTTTATATAGAAATTCCTTGTGTTTTAGAATAATTCATTCAGAGACACGAGGAATTTCAATTAGAAAGGTAATGCCCAGGGATTTAAAAAGACTCGAGTCTACAATTCTTTAATCTTAATATTTCTAAACCACACATCGTCGCCATGATCTTGCAGACCGATATAGCCTTCGTTGGCTACATCTGCCCAATCTTTATTTAAGCTTGGAAACTTACTTCCTGCCACCAAGGCATTCCATTCTGGAGTCCATAAGTGATATTCCACTACATTGACCCCGTTTTGTTTATGAATCACAGTACCATTATAAACGGTAATTTCAACTTGATTCCATTCGCCTACAGGTTTTGCATTTTGTGGTTTTGCAGGAATTAAATCATATAACGATCCCGCTTGACGGTTACCATCTAATCCTAATTTGGCGTCAGGGTGTTTATCATTATCCAAAACTTGCATTTCAGGTGCTGTTTTCCAAACATAATCAAGGTCTTCCTGTCCTAGATAGAAGATGCCAGAGTTTCCTCCTTCAGAAATTTTCCATTCCAAACTCAAGGTGAAGTTTTTAAATTTCTGGTCATATATAATATCGCCACCATCTTTATTGCCCGCTTCGCCACGTCCAGATCCTATGCAACGGATGGCATCGTCTTCTATTTTCCAAGCTTCAGGAAAGTGGTCTTTTTTGTACCCTCGCCATCCGTCTGAAGAACTGCCATCAAAAAGAACGATCCAGTCATCGCTATCTTCAACAGCATCCACAGTTTCCTTTTCGGCTTCGGTTGTTTCCTTAGCTTTATCACTCTTGTCCTTACAGCCAAAAATCAATGGCATGAATACTAAACTTAAAATTGCAAGTGCACTTAATTTTTTCATGGGTTTACTATTATAGATTAATATTTTTTTAGATAAGTTTGATGTGATTATTTAGAAAGTTCTTTTCCTATTTTCAATAACAAATCGCGAGTTAATTCAATGCCCTTTTCCTCACTAACATTGCTGCCTTCAAATTCTACACCCATGAAGCCTCTATAACCAGAATCCTTGACAATTTTCAAAAAACGAGGATAGTCCAGCGTAGTTTCATTACCGTCAGCGTCAAAATCATAAGACTTGGCACTAACGCCCTTTGCATAAGGCATCATTTCTTCTACTCCTTTATATTTATCATATTCATCAATACATTTTCCATCCCATTTTCCGCCACCTTCACGTTTCACACAAAAATTGCCAAAATCAGGTAAGGTGCCACAGTTAGCCATATCTATTTTTTTCATGACCTGAACCAAAAGTCCGGCATTTGAAGAAAAACCACCGTGGTTTTCAACGATGATATTTATGCCTTTAGATTGACCATATTCCGCCAATCTTTTTAAACCGATGGTCGCATTTGCAATCCATTCGTCCTCATTATTTGAACCAAATAAATTGACCCGAATAGAATGACAGCCTAAAAATTGAGCCGCATCTACCCACTTTTTATGATTTTCAACAGCCTGATTTCTTTCTTTTTCATCTGAGGCCGCCAAATCGCCTTCACCATCGATCATGATCAATACATTTTCAACGCCATGTGCTTTACTCTTTTCTTTTAAAGCCTCCTGAAGCGCTTCCATCCCCATAGATTCCAGCTTTTTTGTATAAAGACCCGAAACATATTCTATTCCCTCAAAACCCATTGCTTTGGCTTTTTCAGCAAAGTCCAACGGATCTAATTCGTTATTCCCAATGGCTCGGTGTAAGGACCATTGCGCTAGTGACAACTTAAAAAATGGTTTGACATCATCCGTTACAACTTCTACTTGAACTGATTTTGCTAGATTTTCTTTACATCCAACAAAAAGTGACGTCACAAGAAAAAATAAACATAAAGGAATAAAAATCTTTTGGGTCATAATGATTTTGGTTTTATTAGTTTAATATTAATATTTTTAAAAAAAATAAAGGAAGATGAAAAATACTAAAGTTTCATCAGAATACTACTAATTTGACTAAGTTTAGACTTTAAAAATCTGCAACACCAAAATAATTAGGACTATTACTCCTGTATTTAGTAGGCTATTAATAGTTTGAATATATAAGTACACTATGATAAAAGAACATTACGACGCTATAGTCATTGGAACAGGAATTAGCGGCGGTTGGGCAGCGAAGGAATTATGTGAGGGAGGATTAAAAACCTTAGTGCTCGAAAGAGGACGCATGGTAAAACACGGCGATTATCCTACCATGCACAATGATCCTTGGGACACCGAATTACGTGGTGGCACCACAACGGAAGATCAGGAACGGCAAGAAAAACAATCCCGAACAGGCTATACCACCTCGGCAGAAAGCAAACATTGGTTTGTGGATGATATCAAACATCCTTATAATGAAACCAAGCGTTTTGATTGGATGCGAGGCTATCACGTAGGCGGACGTTCTTTAACTTGGGGGCGTCAAAGTTACCGCCTAAGCGATTTGGATTTTACCGCTAATCTTAAAGATGGCCATGGTGTGGATTGGCCTATCCGTTACAATGATCTCGCCCCATGGTATGATTATGTCGAAAAATATATCGGCGTCAGTGGCGAAGCCCTCGGAATTCCGCATTTACCAGACAGCATTTTCTCGCCGGCAATGGAATTGAATTGCGTCGAAGAAGAGTTTAAATCCCAACTTGCCAATAACTACGAGGATCGTTTGTTGACTATCGGACGCGTGGCTCATATTACAGGCGATCACGAACATAAAGGACGAAGTAATTGCCAATTTAGAAATAGATGTATTAGAGGCTGTCCTTACGGTGGTTATTTTAGCAGTAACGCTTCCACATTGCCAGCGGCGGAAGCTACCGGCAATATGACTTTGAGACCTGATTCAATTGTCCATGAAATCATCTATGACGACTCGCTAAAAAAAGCAACGGGTGTTAAAGTGATCGATGCTGAAACCAAGGAAACGCATATTTTTACTGCGGATATCATCTTTAGCTGTGCTTCCGCAATCCCGTCGGCGTCCATCTTAATGCAATCCAAATCAGAGCGTTTCCCCAACGGATTAGGCAATGACTCTGGCGAATTAGGACATAATATTATGGACCATCATTTAGGAGCAGGTGCCAATGCTGTAGTAGAGGGATTTGAGGATCAATATTATAAAGGACGTCGACCAAACGGTATTTATATACCACGATTCAGAAACTTAGGAGATAAAGCCACCGAACGCAAAGACTTTTTAAGAGGCTATGGCTATCAAGGCGGCGGCGGCCGATACGGAATCTCCGAACACGTTGCCGAAATTGGCTACGGCGAAAAATTCAAGGAGGCGATTTTAAAACCCGGACCATGGAGCATGGGCATTATGGGCTTTGGGGAATGTTTGCCTTATCATGACAATAAAATGACCTTGGATTATGACAAGCTAGATGAATGGGGCTTGCCGACCGTAACCTTTGATGCGGAATGGAAAGAAAACGAATTGATCATGCGTGAAGACATTAAACAGCAGGCCGCCGAGATGCTGGAAAAGGCAGGATTTAAAGACATCACGACTTATGACGTGCAGCATGCGCCAGGGATAGGCATTCATGAAATGGGCACCGCCCGTATGGGTAGAGATCCAAAAACATCCGTGCTTAATGCCAATAATCAAGTGCATGGCGTGCCGAATGTATATGTAACCGATGGGGCTTGTATGACCTCAGCGGGTTGCCAAAATCCGTCATTGACTTATATGGCATTAACCGCTAGAGCTGCACAGCATGCCATTGCACAATTCAAATCAAATAAAGTATAATTATGAACAGAAGAGACGCACTAAAAAACTTGGGATTATCCTTAGGATATGTTATTGCAACACCTACCATCTTAAGCATGCTTCAAAGTTGTACCACGCCAGAAGAAAAGTGGACGCCCCTATTTTTTTCTGACAAACAAGCCTATGTCTTACAGAATTTAGTGGACTTAATTTTGCCGAAAACGAAAGGTATTCCGGGCGCGCTAGATGTTAACGTACCGAAATTCATTGATCTTTATACCTCAGCAACCGCAACTGACGAACAAAAAGAAATCTATAAAACGGGTTTGGATGCTGTGATTGAAGAGTTGGGAATTCCAGAAGAATTGAATCCTCCAAATGAGAAGCCATTTACTTTGGAACCCGAAAAATTTGATGCCATTTTATCGAAATATCTTAGCCTTACAAAAGCGGAGCGGCTAGCCTATGCGGAACAAGAAAACATAGTTTTTGAAACGCTAATGAAAATTCGCGATCAGACAGTTTGGGCCTATAAATCAAGTAAGGAGATTGGCAAAAACGTGTTAGCCTATGATCCGATTCCAGGGCAGCAAAAAGGATGTGTTTCCGTGGAAAAAGCTACTGGAGGGAGAGCTTGGTCGCTTTAAAATCAAGCCAATTAGTGATTAATATTGATGTGTTGTTTTTTTATGAAATTATCGAAGGGTTGGAAATGACTTAAGGATAAAAGAAGGAGGACGAATGACGGAGGGCGGAGGACGAATAATATTAAATTTTACTATACCACACATCCATTCATACACATATACATCAGGTTTTTAAACGAGAAAATATCCGAATACAGTAAAAATATTTAAAAATTAATGAATATGTACAAACCGTCCAACCCAATTTTAATTGCATTAATTCTTTTATTAATCGTAAGCTGCAAATCAAAACCCGAAGCTAAAAACCGCGATGCTATTGTTAAAAAACAAGCTACGGAAAACTGGATCTCTTTATTTAATGGCAAAGATTTAGACGGATGGACGCCTAAAATCAAAGGCTATGATTTAGGCGACAATATTCACAATACCTTTCGAGTTGAGGATGGTGTCATTAAAGTTTCTTATGATGGTTATGATGGCAAGTTCAATGATCGGTTTGGTCATCTTTTCTATAAAACACCCTATTCCAATTATAAATTAAAAATGCAATACCGTTTTACCGGCGATCAAATTGCAGATGGAGCCGGATGGGCAACCAGAAATAGCGGCGTTATGATTCATGGTGAAGATCCTAAAAACATGGCTAAAGACCAAAGTTTCCCATTGAGCATTGAGGTTCAGATGCTAGGCGGACTGACCCAAGGCGTTGACCGATCCACAGCGAATTTATGCACCCCAGGCACCAACGTGGTCATGGATGGCCTGCTGATTACGGATCATTGTACAGAATCCAATTCCGAAACGTATCATGGCGATCAGTGGGTCAATTTGGAAGTTGAAGTCTATAACGATTCTTTAATCATCCATAAAATCAACGATAAAGAAGTATTGCGCTATTCAAAACCACAATATGGTGGCGCAGATATGGATGACTATAATCCAATGTATAAAAACAGAATTGGTGAAGCCATAAAAGGAGGTTATATCTCTCTACAAAGCGAAAGCCACCCCACCGAATTTAGAAATATTGAATTGTTGAAATTAGATTGATAAATAAACAGCTGCGTTTCACGAGTAAGATTAGCAACAGGTTTTATTACTAACTGATTTATAAAGCAAAAACCCAGACGAAAGTCTGGGTTTTTGAGGAATGCAATGCTGACAAAATGGTTATCCCAATTGCAGCAGAGGGATTTAAGCAATTGAGCTTAACACTTAATCACCCTTTTTTATAGATTGTTAGCCACAGTACTTCTATTCGAATAATGTCTTTATTGTACTCATCGGCAGAAACATTTTTCCGCTGTCAGGTAGTTTTATAAAACCGTATTTCTCGTAAAATCGTTCTGCATCTTCATCAATCGGATCAACTACGACAGCAAATGAGCCAATACTTTTAGAAATCTCGTAACTCCGTTTTAGTGCATCAATTAACAATAATTTTCCAACACCTTGTTTTTGAAAACGATTGTCAATCGCCAATCTTCCGAGTAGAGTAGTTGGTATAGATTTATATGAATTAGGTAGTTTTTTCTGAAATTCCGTAGGAATTAATTCTTGAGCTAAACTGTTATTAGCTAAAGTATAATACCCTTTTAATAAATTAGTTTCTTGGTCGTTGACAATGAAACAAGCAGATAATTTTCTTTTAATGTCCAGATTCGCCTGTTTATGCAAATAATCGTCAAGCATATCTTTTCCACAAGAAAATTCTTTTTCTCTATGATGAGAATTTAAGTTTTCTGTTAATTCGTTCATTTAGATAAAAGACCTTTATATTCATTTGCAGCGTTGATAAGACTTTTATTTGCTTTAGGTGGATTCGTGATTGCATCAAAAAATATTTGACTATCTTTTTTAGAAGCGATAATCTGCTCATTTTCAGAAATAATTTGCTTAGCTTTTTCTTGAACCGCTAAAACAACAAAATCAGTCAAACTTCTATAACCACCAATGCGTGCAGCTCTTTCAAAAAATACTTTTTGTTCTTTTGGTAGACGAGTATCAAATCTCGCTTTTTCTTCTTTTTTTATTTCTTTAGTTGACATAATGTGAATTATTAAACATACAAATGTACGGTAAAAAAGCGTACCAGCAAACCAAGTGTACGGTTAATATCTGTAATTATTTTACCGCATAGTGACCATATAAGGATACACCTTAGCTTAAAACGACTTTTATCATTCATCTATTCCACCCCCATCGCCCAGTCATCCCCTCTTGGATCAGCGGCGCCTTCAAAGGAACCATCAGGTCTTACCAGGATCGCTTCCACTCTTCCAATATTGCCGCGCTCTTTGACTACATGGCCCATAGCTTCTAATTCCTTTATTACGGCAGGATCCAAAGCTCCTTTTTCAGTGGAAATCCAATCTGGTTTCCATTGGTGATGGAATCTTTTTGCGGATACGGCTTCACTCATGGTCATGCCATGATCGATAACGTTCACGACAGATTGAAAAACCGAAGTGATGATGGTGGAGCCTCCTGGCGTTCCGACCACCATAAACAATTGGCCGTTTTTCTCGATAATGGTTGGCGTCATCGCACTGAGCATGCGCTTGTTGGGTTGAATGGAATTGGCTGCACCACCTAATAATCCATACATATTTGGAACCCCAGGCTTCATACTGAAATCGTCCATTTCGTTATTCAATAAAAAACCAGCGCCTTCCACAAAAACTTTAGAGCCGTAGCCATCATTGATCGTGGTGGTTAAAGAAATCGCATTGCCATCTTTATCGACAATGGAATAATGCGTGGTTTCTTCTTTTTCGACAATATTGTCCAACGCCATTGGTCGAACGGTTTCACTATCGGTTGCTTTTGACATATCTATTTGAGCGACTCTTGACGCGATATAATCATCATCCAATAATTCCTTAACCGGAACATCCCAAAAATCAGAATCTCCTAAATGCTCTGCTCTATCGGCATAAACCCGTCTTTCCATTTCGGTCATGACGTGAATGGTTTTTGCCGTTTTTGATCCAAAGTCAGACAATGGGAAATGTTCAGACATCTTTAAAAGCTGAACCAATGCAATCCCGCCACTACTTGACGGTGCCATGCTATGGATTGTATAATCTCTATAATTTCCAGTGATAGGCGTGCGCCATGCAGACTTATAATTTTTAAGATCTTCCAGAGTAATGATCCCATTCCCAGCTTGCATCTCGGCAACCAAAAGCTCGGCTGTTTTACCTTCGTAAAATCCTTTTCTGCCATCTTTTTTGATGCGCTTTAAAGTTTCGGCCAAATCCTTTTGTACCAATAAATCTCCAGCTTTCCATGGTTCGGCTTTAATTAAGGTAACCGTTTCTGGATTGCGATTGTTTTTCGTGAAATCCTCTTTATGGTAATTATAGTTTTTCGCTTGTTGCTCTGAAATATGAAATCCTTTTTCGGCAAGTTTGATCGATGGTTCAATCAAAGTAGCCAGTGGCAAGGAACCGAATTTCTCGTGCGCCAACAACATCCCGTCCACAGAACCAGGAACGCCAGAAGCTTTCTGTCCAAACAAACTTTCTCCTTCGATCACATTGCCGTCAGCATCCAAATACATGTCTTCATAGCCATTGCCCGGCGCTTTTTCTCTAAAATCCAACGAAAAAACTTCGCCATCATTTTTCCGATACATCATAAATCCGCCACCACCAAGGTTACCAGCCGAAGGATAAACTACAGCTAGGGCAAAATGTACGCCGACCATGGCGTCAACAGCATTCCCACCTTGCTTCAGAATTTCCATACCCACTTTACTGGCTTCTGGATGAGCAGAAACCACCATTCCATTATTTGATATTGCAGTTTTGCCGCCTTTAAAAGCTTCCGCCACGACGACTTTGCTTTCTCCACAAGCTAA
>NZ_JBDSLS010000182.1:0-7004 GCF_039916245.1 Gelidibacter sp. | reverse complement strand
ACGGCTAAAAATCCGGTTACACTAACCAATCCAGCAACAAAAGATAATAGAGAAGCGATTTGTAAGTTGTGGCGGGCTGTTCTTTGTTTACCTTGTCGTATAAACATTTATTCCAACTTTAATTTGTTAAGGTAAGCGAAAAGTAAAATACAGTTTATGCCGGTTAGGTCAATTTTTCCCACATTCAAATTTTCTTTAAAAATAATAAAATCCAATTAAATTCCCGTTAATCCCTCAGTTGGTTTGAGAGGCAATCGACGGGGTATTAATGATCAATTTTACGTACAATTATCAATTAAAAAAATATATTCAACTTAAAGTCTTTTTTGAGAAATAGGCAATAATCATTCCTGGGATGGATAAAGCAATTGCAAAATAGACCAGGCTCATTGGCGAATATATTCCGAGCAACAATCCTGCTACTGAAGAAGCAATCATAATAGATAAATTGAATACCGAAGACTGAACCGAAGTAGCTACATCTTTTGCAGTTTCTACCTGTCTGCTCACGCCAGCTTGCAACAAGGTTACTAATGGACCAAATGAAAGTCCCCATAAAAAGAAAGCAAAATGTCCCAAACCTTTTGTTCCACCGAAAAGTGGAAAAATAGCCATAGAGATCATTAGAATGGCAAACATTAATATGGTGAGGAGCCGCAAATGCTTATCGGTATATTTTATGGCCAACAACACGGAAATCAATGACCCGATTCCAAAATACAATAAGGCACTTTCCACACCTCCAGCCAACTGAATTTCATCAACAAGACTTGTGATATAAACATAAACCCCATAATGTGCAATGACACCAAGTAGTGTAAGTAGTAAAATAAGTAAAACCCCAGGTATTTTTAATAGCGCAAATGGGGAAGAACTTTTAGTCAGTTTCTCTCCTGGTGCTGAAGGCAAAGCAAAAAAGCTAATTAACGCAATCAGGATAATAAAACATCCAAGACCTATGAATTCTGTTCGCCAGCCATATTCATTGCCGATGGAAGTCATAATTGGCATTCCAATACTAATTCCTAAAGTTGTTCCTGCCATAATTACTGCGATGGCTTTTCCGTGATCTTGTTTATCTACCAATCGCATTCCATAAGCAGCAATCATCGGCCACATAACCCCAGCGCAAATTCCACCGATAACTCTTAAGATTACAATAATCGTATAATCATGTACAAGACCTGCAATAATATTAGAAATAGCAAATCCACCAAGCAAAGTGAGCAACAAATATTTTCTGTTAAACTGCATGGTCATTGAAATAAGCGGGATTGCAAAAATAGCTGAAGCTATCGCGTAGTAACCCACTAAGTTTCCAGTTTGCACTTCGCTGATACTCAAATCGCCCATCATTAGAGGAAGCACGCCAGAAGGCATTAATTCTGACAGTATTCCCACAAAAGTTACCGACGACATTAAAATCATTATCAGCCACGGAAAAGCTTTTTTGGCTTGTTTAGTGATATTTTGATTTCTCATAACTTTGTTTTTTATAAATTTTGGAAATATAGTAAGTACTTCACTTCAATTATTTTCAATTTTTTTAATGAAATAATCAATAGTGAAGTACTTAAAAAAGCTTTTAATTTAGATTAAAAACTTAAAGGAATATCATATTCCATTTCCTTTTTACGGAATAAGAAATTACCATTACGCACAGATGCTAAAACATCTACTCTTCTGCGAATAGCCTCATAAACTGAAGTTTCATTTAATACAATAAAGTTTGCTGCTTTTCCTACTTCAAGACCATAGCTGTCTTGAATATTTAAACACCGAGCCCCATTATAAGTGATTAAATCAAAACTTGTTTTTATTTCTTCTGGAGACATAGTTTGAGCCAGGTGGATTCCATTGTCAAGAATATTCATCATGTTTCCATTCCCCATTGGATACCATGGATCATTTATTGAATCTTGGGCAAAAGCAACATTGATTCCCAGCTCTATAAACTCTTTAACTCTGGTTAATCCACGGCGTTTTGGATAAGTATCTTGACGACCTTGTAGATAAGCGTTTTCTGTAGGACAAGCAATAAAGTTCATTTTGCTCTTTTGGAAAAGATCCATCATTCTAAATGCATAAGAATTATCTGCGGAACCAAACGAACAGGTATGACTTGCAGTGGTTCTGGTGCCGTAATCTTCCATAAGGACGAGAGCATTCAGTAATTCCACAAAACGGGAGTGTGTATCATCCGTTTCATCACAGTGAACATCGATCATTTTGTCGTATTTTAAACCAAGACGAACAATATCGTGAACGGATTTTTCCCCAAATTCCCTAGCAGGTTCGTAATGCGGAATTCCTCCAACAGCATCAGCTCCCATTTTCAATGCTTCTTCCACTAATTCAAGTCCGCCTTTATAAGTGTACATTCCTTGTTGTGGGAAAGCAACAATTTGGATATCCACTGTATCTTTTAGATCTTCCTTCATTTCCAACATCGCTTTTAATGCTGTGAAATTAGGATCTGTGACATCAATATGTGTTCGAATGTGCTGTACACCTTGAGAAACCTCATCCTCAATTCCCTTCATCGCTAATTTCTTTACACTTTCTACCGTCAAGGTTTCTTTGAATTTTGGCCATAATTCAATAGCTTCAAACAAAGTACCTGAGCCGGCACCTTCTTGTCCTAGTTCAGATAAGGTGTAAACATAATCCAAGTGCAAATGTGGATCTACATAAGGAGGTAACACCAGCTTGCCGCCGAGGTCTATTTCGTCATCACATTTTGGTAAATTAGTTCCAATTTGAGTGATTTTTCCATTTTCTACAATCATTTCCGTTGCAGCTTCGTTGCGATAAAATTTCGCATTAAAAAACTTCTTCTTCATTTTAGATTAATTTTAATTTATTAATATATTCCGTAATTGTTCATGTTTAAAAACCAAACATGGCTTCCGCTCTTAAGCTCTAGATAGCTGTGCTGAGCAAAGTTATGGCTATATTTTCTGTTTTATCCTGATTTATATCAGTGTACCCGATATTTTAAAAAAAATTATTCCTCACTAAATATTTCTGTGATTAAATTATTTAAAAATGAATTTATTCACTTCTTCTATCTCCTCTTGGGAAATAGTATGAGGTCGACCATCATATACCTCTAAGGAGACTTTTGCATTCATCTTTTGCAGAATGGCGACACTTTCATTTACACGTTCTAGCGGTACATGCGGATCGGGATTTCCAGTTCCGATAAATATGGGAGTTCCGTTAAAGTCGCCGGAATAATTCTCCGTGTTTAATTTATCGCCAATAAGTCCCCCGGTAAATGCCGCTACGCCGCCAAATTTCTGCGCATTACGGGCAACAAACTCCAATGTAAGACAAGCGCCCTGCGAAAAGCCGAGGAAGTAAATGTTTTCGGCGGAGATTCCGTGGTTAGTTACCTCATCTAAAGTTTCTTTCAATATATTAAGAGCAGATGAAAGCCACGGCTCATTTTGCTCTGGTTTGGCCAAAAAGGAATATGGATACCAAGTGTTATTTGTGGCCTCAGGGGCAAGTAAGGCGTATTCAGATACATTGAAATACGGAGCAAGACCAAGAATATCACGGGCATCCGCTCCACGACCATGTACCATAATTAAAACCTTCTCGGCCTCTTTTAAAGATTTACCTGCCGTTTGTATATTTTTCTTGTGCATTTTTCTTGAAATTACATTTTAAGTTTTGGCAGTGCTTTTTCAATCTTAGCTCGCATCGCTTTATATTGATCTGGTAATTGCAGTGAACCTCCCAGGTTTTCTACCGTTTCATCCGTTGCGAATCCGGGATTGTCGGTCGCGATTTCAAATAGTATACCACCCGGCTCACGGAAATAAAGCGAAAAGAAATAGTCTCGGTTTATTTTCTCGGTGATGTGAAGACCTCTAGCCATAATTTTTTCTCTCATCGACATCAAGTCCTCTTCATCTTTAACACGAAAAGCCACGTGATGGTTTGTACCTCCCGCATTTAAACCTCTTTGGGCCTGAGGCATTTCCAATAAATCTACTAAAGCTGCGTTTTCTACAGCATCCGTTTTATAGCGATATAAATTGCCTTCTTGTGCAATTTGTTTGTAACCGAATACTTCAGTTAAGATTTCCGCTGTGGCTTTAATGTTATTCAGGGTCAAGGTGACCGTGTGAAATCCTTTGATTGCAACTTCAGACTTTATTTCAGCGCTTTCAAGCCCGTTTCGCCCATCCTTATTTATCGTTTCAATTATAGTGAGCCACAATCCATCAGGATCCTGAAAAGAAAGTTGTTTTTCTCCAAATCGTTCATTAAGGTTGAAAGAAATATTGAGACTTTCAAAACGGGCTTTCCAGAAATCCAAGCTTCCTTTTGGTATGGAATAGCCGATATCTGTGGCCATACCGGCACCGTTCTTTCCTTGCCTCACATTTGCCCACGGAAAAAAGGTAAGGATGGTTCCAGGTGAGCCAACTTCGTTCCCGTAGTAAAAATGGTAGGTTTGTGGATCGTCAAAATTAACGGTCTTTTTTACCAGACGAAATCCAAGTGTTTTGGTATAAAAGTCGTAGTTACGCTGCGCATCGCCAGCAATGGCGGTGATGTGATGTAATCCTAATATTGTATTCATAATTTTTTAATTAAATTTCTTTTAAAATCTTGGTGTTGGGTAGGGAAAGTATTCTGTTTCATCTCCTTTAATTTTAGCAAACGATTGCTCCTTACATTTTGGCTTGGCTTCTTCAATAAGTACTTTATTTGATGAAACAAAGTTCCAGTCAATAAATCGTTCCTCAGGAAAAGGTTCGCCACCAAAAATATAGATGGTGTTGTTTTCCTGAATGGTGAATTCGCAAAGTGTGCTGTCTTTTGCCGCTAATAATTGTTTGGGGTCATAAACATTTCCTTCGCTTTCAATGGCACCTTCAAGAATATATAAACCAGATCCGCCATAAAGTTCGTCACCAATATTCACCGTCTGTTTCAAGCATAAACAGTTTACTGCATAATGCTGCCTTCAAATAAAAATGTTAGTGTAGAAAGACCAATGTGCGGATGTCGCAAAACATCAAAATTTTACCGTTTACTTAATTTAACTGGGCCCATATGATCTATGTAAATGAACGGCCGAGTAATTTATCTGGATCTTCTAGGGGCACTTTATCATCAGAAACGATTAACACGGGTATGATCCTGTTTTGAAAATGTTCATTTTTTTTCAAAAGATCTGCCCTTAACAATAGATCTTCAGCAAGTTTCATTTTTTTTATGGCTTGATCTGATATTTTTTTGCTTTATTTAAATAGTTGTGGGAAAGGAATTTGACTCCACAGTTCTAATTCTCAAAAACGGTGTCTCGGCCTTTGGTCAGGATATAATGATCTCCTTTTCCTCTCAACTCATACGCGTCGTTTTCATACCAAATTCCAGATGCGGCTTTTTTCTGTTCCAAATCAATTTGTTCGCCGCCGTTTAAATAGGCCTTAACCGTCCCGGCCGTGTTGTTAAAAGTCATTGTTAAAACATCGCCCTTGTCACTTTTCACTTCTACGTTTACCTTATTGTCCTGATGTTCGAAAATCACTTCGCCGTCTTTTTTAAGCCAGATATCGTTTCCTTTTCCGCGCAAGTCATAGTGCTCATTTTTATACCAAATACCCGATGCGGCCATTTCCTGGTTCAAAGCAATGCTTTCCCCATTAAAATTTACGGTTGCCTTTCCTTTTGAATTGTCAAAAGACATTTCAAGGGTTTCGCCATCTTTATTGGTCAGTGACTGGGTAACCACATCATTAGAAATTGTTTGCTCTGTGGCGGTAGAATCGATGTTTCCTTGTTTCTGCTTATCCTTACAGGAAATAACTACTGTTGTTGTTAGCATTCCGATTACAAAAAATCTTTTTATCATTTTCTCGTTTTATTTTTAAGGTAGTTGAATTATAAAATTAGCTCTTAAAAATTAAAGTTATAAAAAACTTGTCATCAAAGCAGGTCAATTAAATAAACATTAACCATTTTAGCGGCTTTTTTACTTCTTTATTAATTCTTTTTTTTTATTTAGCCTGCGCAGGTAGTTCCATAGAGATTTCTATTAAAAGTATTTCAGAATTTTTAAGGGCTCCCAATTCAAAAGAATCGGATTAGGGCGATGTTCAGAGCAGTAAGGCATGTGAAATTCTTCCTCTACAGATTAACTAAATTATATGCATAATCTGTGATGCTCCCTAAGTATATTCCATGATCTTCCATACCATCGCAAGGTCCATACAAATGCATTACCAACCTATTTTGAAATATTTTAACAACAGAAGCACCAATGCTTCCGCAAAATCTTTCAATGCTAAAATCAAAGAATTTAGGGTGGTGTTTCGAGGAGTAAGAGATGCAAAATTCTTCCTCTATAGATTGACTAAATTATATGCTTAATTTGTGCTACTCCCCAAGAATATTCCTTGATCGCATAATGGTCAGTCGATATGCAGTTTGTTCGATAATTAATTGTTTTTTAAATTACCAAATATCTATGTCTGTTGAAGCAATGGGGTATACTCTCAAAATTGATTCAATAGCAAAATTGAATTGGTAGATTGTATAATTTTCTTAAAAATGCCTTAACTAAACTAATTTGGCCAAGGGTTTGTGGCAAATTAGGTACATTTTTTATTACGGCGAAAGGTAAATTTATAACCTTGAAGGAACAAGTTGTTTTGATAAAGTATAAAACTCACATTCATAAACATTCGATTTATTAAAATAGGATCTACCAGATTTTTTAAGCGAACTACTACATTATACTATGAATTGCTAAATTCAATTTATTAATCCATTATACGGACTATTTCATGAAACCCTCTTGCCTTTGCGTGTTGCAGTGGAGTGATTCCATCAAAATCAGGTATATCCATTCGTGCTCCTGCATCTTTTAAGATTTTTACAATTTGCTGGTACTTTTTGCTCCCGTCACCTAGAATAACAGCTTCCATTAAGGCAGTCCATCCCAATCTGTTCACATGATCTATGGGGTAATTTTTGGT
>NZ_JBDSLS010000181.1:0-21828 GCF_039916245.1 Gelidibacter sp. | reverse complement strand
TTAAACCTGTTGCTCCTGTAATTAAAATTTTCATCTATTTCTGCGCTTTTTATAAAGTTAACGAATGAACACTTGAATGCTGACCACTTTAATTAAGGTTTAACAGAATTAACAAATAATTAGAATTATAAGAAAGTTTCAGAAAACAAAATGTCTTTATAAAGATGGGTATTCGATTTACTTATTCTATAAACACTCTGTTGCACGAAGTACTTAACTCAAAACTTCAGCGAATGCGATGAATATTTGGTTCGTAAACTAGCGAAATGCTAAGAGCCTTTGGTCATTGAATCATTTGGCTCGTCCCTCGCCGAATGCTAAGAGCCTTTGGTCATTGAATCATTTGGCTCGTGCCTCGCCGAATGCTAAGAGCCTTTTGTCAAAGCCGCATTTGGCTCGTCCCTCGCCGAATGCTAAGAGCCTTTTCGGGCTCTTAGCATTTCACGTTTTCCGGGTGGGCCAGGTAGTTTTTCGACGTTGAAACCAACGGCTTGCATCGCGCGACGCACACTTCCTTTAGCGGCATACGTGACCAAAACGCCCTTTTCCTTTAAGGCGTCAAACATAATCTGAAAAATAGATTCCGTCCAAAGTTCTGGCTGTACGCGCGCGCCAAAAGCATCGAAATAAATCAAATCAAATTGATTTGTATCCGTGATGTCTTTGAATAATTTTTGTTGTTTCTGAAGACT
Source organism: Gelidibacter sp. (assembly GCF_039916245.1). Classification (GTDB taxonomy): domain Bacteria; phylum Bacteroidota; class Bacteroidia; order Flavobacteriales; family Flavobacteriaceae; genus Gelidibacter. The sequence goes on along the minus strand of NZ_JBDSLS010000181.1, from coordinate 21,136 downwards.
AAAATAAGGGGTCAATCGTGTGTCATTCTCCCAAGCAATGTTGTGCATTGCCTTAAAATGTGCGTTTTTTCCTGACACTTCAAGCTGTTCAGTATAATTTAATGCAGCCATTTCATCTGGCGAAATCGGGAATGCTTCTACCCCCACGTAACGAACATCTATTTGATGCTCATCGGCCTGCAACAAGGTCAAAAAAGCATTAAGTCCGGTGCCAAAGCCTATTTCTAAAATTGAAAGTTTCCGGGATGAATTAGCAGAAGTTTCTGTCGTATCTATACTTTCTTGTGAAGTATTTTGTATGTCAAAGCAAAAAAGCAAACCCTGTTTAATATACACATGGTTTGCTTCCTGTATAGCGCCGTGAACCGAATGATACTGTTCATTCCATTCTTCAATCTGGATGGTTTTAGAACCATCGGCGGTGGTAATTATTTTGCGTTGCAAGAATTATTCGTCTTTCAATAATACACCTTTTGCCTCAAAGGAAAAAGTTCTTTTTGGCGCAGTGATGGCTGCAATTTCATCGGCCGACTTGCCAGCATCTTCTGCATAATGGCGTAATTCATCAACCGGAACTTCATTTACAAAAGCCAATCCGTTAAGAACAACTTCTTTTCCGGCAATATCTTTTGGCATGAAAAAACCGTAATCTTTAAATTTCACCAGCACTTGCTCACCATCTTCAAGATTAATTTTCATCCAGCAGCCTTTATTCTGACACACCTCATCTACCTTACCAATCATTTTAGCATTTATGGTATCTCCAATGCGCATTGCTTTGTACGCTTCAGCCATATCTGATGTTGATTTTGCAGCATCAGCCGTAATTTCTTCACCAATAGAAGTGTAATTCACAACTGCCTTTTCTATATCTTGATCTTCTGCTTTTTTTTCTTCAGTTTTACAAGCCATAACGAACAACATAATTCCAAAAACAACAAGAATTTTCTTCATAATAGTTTGATTTTTATATTTTAGTGAAGCAAATATAACTTTTATTTAAAACAAAGTTTAGATTTTTTATACTGCAAGAAATAACTAAATTTGCACCATCAAACAAAATTTAAAATGACAAAACAGACTTCACACGAAATCGATATCGTAAAATCAGATACTTCTAAAATTAACGCCGTTGATTTTGACAATCTGATATTTGGCAGAATTTTCACGGACCATATGTTTATATGTGATTTTGAGAATAACGAATGGCAAACGCCAAAAATCACGCCTTACCAAGCTATGACCATGGATCCGTCTGCACGGGTATTTCATTATGGACAAGCTGTTTTTGAAGGCATGAAAGCCTATAAAGATGATAACGGAAAAGTCTGGCTTTTTAGACCTGAAGACAATTTCAACCGTATTAATAAGTCGGCAGAACGCTTGGCAATGCCAGCATTTCCTAAGGACTACTTCTTTGAAGGGTTGACCAAATTACTAGAATTGGACAATGCGTGGATTAAACCAGGAAAGGGCAACTCTCTTTATATCAGACCTTTTATAATTGCAACCGATTCTGCAATATCAGCCTCTCCTTCAGCCAATTACCGATTCATGATCATTTGCTCACCAGCACGAGCTTACTATACCGACAAAATACAGGTTTTAGTTGCTGAACAATTCAGTAGATCTGCCAATGGTGGGGTTGGTTTTGCAAAAGCAGCCGGTAACTATGCCGCTCAGTTTTACCCTACGAGTTTGGCACAAAAAAGGGGCTTTCAACAAGTCATCTGGACAGATGCAGACACGCATGAAAAATTGGAAGAAGCAGGTACAATGAACGTATTCTTTAGAATCAATGATACGTTAATTACCGCTCCTATTAGTGATCGTATTTTAGATGGTGTGACCAGAAAAAGCCTTATTCAATTAGCGGAAGACAACAACATCAAAGTGGACGTCAGACCAATTACGGTTAGTGAAATCAAGGAAGCATCAAAAAACGGTACTTTAAAAGAAATTTTTGGAGCAGGAACTGCTGCTGTAATTAGTCCTATTTCAGCATTTGAACATAGAGAAGAATTATTCAAACTGCCAAATATCGAAAATTCATATGCAGATACTTTAAAAGATAAGATGCTTGACATTCAACACAATTTAGCTGAGGATAAACACGGCTGGAGATACGAAGCGTAAGACTAGCAAAAAACAATTTTTAAAATTCCAAATTCCAATAGTTTACACTTTGGAATTTGGGAGTTTTTATTTGGTACTTCTATTTTAAGAAATCAGAATTTTCGAAATATCTGGCATGAAATAATTAGGACCTTTAAGTACTTTTCCGTCTTCACGATAAATAGGTTCGCCATCCTCTCCCAATTTACTCATATTGCTCTTTTGGATTTCGTCAAAAACCTCTTCAATTTTATGCTGCATGCCGTGTTCAATGATGGTACCACATAAAATATAAAGCATATCGCCTAAAGCATCGGCCACCTCAACTAAATCGTTAGCATTAGCTGCCTCTAAATACTCCTCATTTTCCTCTCTCATTAATTTGTAGCGGAGCATATTTTTATCCGTTCCCAAATCGGCTTTTGGCGTTTCTCTGTAACCGATTTTAAACGCTTCATGGAAGGCTTTAACGGCCTCAATTTTTTTTTTCATAATGACAAGTTTGTATGTTGTTGTTTATTTTAAAAGTTGAAAGACCAATTCGCAAATCGAGCATCATATCCATGACCAAGGTGCATTTTTACAATAAGGACGTACAGATTCTAAAAGGTTTCATTAATTTCGCATAAAAATAGCTATATGTTATCAAATGGTCAATTGATTTTCGGGATTTCGTTTGCAATCGTATTTATCGGAGTAATGATTTATGCCTACCGGAAAGACTTAAAACTTCACAGAAAATACTATAAAGGAAGCATCTGGATTCTTGTTGCATTTATCGCCTTTATTTTGATGATTACGTTAGCAAAGTCATTTCTTTCCTGATTTTTCATCTTTTTTAGATGACATTTTAAAACAATCACGATGTTTTCAAAAATAAGATCATGATTGTTCTCATCGCGCATATCGTAATGCTTATTATTAATGTTCTACTACTCATCTTTACTATCCATAAAAACAAAAAGCAGGACGTTTAGAACATCCTGCTTTTTGCATCAATGAAGATTATTGAGGGTTTATTTTTCTGTTCTCAAAAAGTTATACGCTTTACCATAATCTAACATCTGTCCTTTATAGGATTCTGGCTGTGTTACTTTTATTGCCGTAATCTCACCTTTATCATCCATTTCTGGCACTAAAACAGGATTTACGAAACCGCTGTAAGGGGCGTCCGGAAACTGTTCATTTCTTTTCAAGATTTCTTTATGCAATTCTTGATCTACTTTAACACCATAAGTTTCCACCAACTTCTCCACAGCTTTATAATCGCCTTCTGATTTGATACGTTGGGTTTCACGTAACAATTGACCGAAAAGATCATGTAGCTTTTCGTAATCGTTGATGTTGTAATAGGTCTTTCCATTGCGCGTAATTTTTTCAATCACATTGTCTTTCTTTCCTTTTTCAAAAACCCAAGCACTGACCCACATTCTATTTCTCATATGCGCCTGTACAACATCATCTCCTAAATTCAATCGAATTAATTGAGTCATTAACCCATTGCGGATATAGCGATCATAAGCAGCCATGCCGGTTTTTTTCCAATCCTCTACCAACCCAAGTTCCTGAAGTTTTGGATTGTATAAATAATACAGTCCAACCAAATCAGCACGTCCTTCTTCTAAGGTTGAGGCATAATTTTTAAGCGTTTCTTTGGTTTCTCCAACGCCAGGATTCAACTGTCCTGATGCGTGACCAATGACTTCATGCAAAGCCGTATGCAACTTATCTGCTTGCTGACCATAATTTATCTCAAGTTCCAATTCTTCTTGATCATTAACAAATTCCTGCACTCTACCAGTACTTCCTGCATTATTATAGGCCTCAATAATATTTCCTAGAGAAACGGATTTACTTCCCACCTCAGCACGAATCCAGTTGGCATTTGGTAAGTTCACTCCAATCGGCGTGCTTGGAGAGGCATCACCTGCTTCACCAGCAACATTGACCACCTTATAAGTGACACCAACCACATTTTTCTTTTTGTGTTCGTCCATTAATGGCGAATTATCCTCAAACCATTGTGCGTTATCTGACAGAACTTTCATTTTTTGCGACATGTCAAAATCATTGATTTGAACAATGCTTTCATAAGATCCTCTATAGCCTACTGGATCATTATACACTTCAATAAAACCATTGATATAATCCACATTTCCGGCTGTAGCAGCAGTCCATGCAACGTTATAATCATCCCAGGTTTGCAAATCGCCTGTTTTATAATACTGAATCAATAAGCCTAATGCATCGCCTTGCGCCTTGTTTTCAGCAACACCTTGAGCCAACTTCAACCATTTTGTAATTTCATCAATGGCAGCGCCATATAATCCGCCAGATTTGTAAACCAATTCTTTTAAAACTCCATTTTCCTTTACCAATTTAGAGTTCAATCCAAAAGACAGAGGTCTATGAGGATTTGGGGATTTTTTGTTTTTGTAGAATTTCTCTACATCAGCAGTCGTCACCTCTGGTCCATAAAAATTCACTGCAGATAGGGCCACATTATCAACGCCTTTGGACTGATCTACTTTCCTCATATCCTTATCATTAAAAATGACATCAAAAGCTTCTCCTTCCAACTGCGCATTTGTTTCAGCTAACAGTGATTTTAAATAATCCTGTGAAAAATCCGCCTTTAATTTATCGTTTGAATAATGATGATGAATACCACTGCTAAACCAAACACGTTTTAAATAGTTTTCAAACGCTTTCCAATCTTCTGAAGATTTATCACCCGTATAGTTGGTATAGACGGTTTCTAATGCTTTCCTGATCTCGAGATTATGACGGTAATTTTGATCCCACATAATATCACGACCAGCCAATCCAGCTTGAGTTAGGTAGTACACTAATTTTTGCTCTTTCAAGGTTAGATTTTCCCAACCCGGAATTTGGTAACGTAGAATTTTAATGTCTGCAAATTGCTCTACGGTATAATCAAATGCCGCGGCATCTTTCTTAGTCTCAACAGTATCTGACGTTGAGTCGTTGTTTGTTTTGGATTCGTTTTTGCAAGAAAAAGCTAAGCTCATTGCCAACGCGATCCCGAATATCGTTTTTAAGTTCATCAGTTGAATTTTAAATATTTATACTACAAATGTAATATTTATTAGGATACTATAAAATTGTCTATATTTGATGAACTCTACAAAACCCACCATGAAATTTTTTAAATACCTTCTATTTCTATTGCTCATTGCCTTCATTGGAATGGCTATTTATGTTGCCGTTCAACCCAACGATTTTGAAGTCTCAGAAACCACTACTATAAATGCTCCAAAAGCCGTAATTTTCGAAATTGTTTCCGATAGCACCGATATGGATTGGTCTTCGTTTTGGAAAGCATCAGAAACACTACAGAAATCAGTATTCAAATCTAACGACTCCATCAATCAGATCTTTACGAGTAATCGCATTAAAAACTCAGAATTGAAATGGGTTTTCGTCTCTAATGCTGATGGTTCCACGACCGTAACAAGAACGCTTGATGCAGATAAGTTATCGTTCATGACCAAAGCGAAATTTGCTTTATTTGGCGATAACAAAGATCATCTTTCAGAACAGTTTAAAACCGATCTAGTAAGTCTCGACAAAAAAGTAGCCGTAAGTATGTCTGCCTATACTATAAAAGTAGAGGGTATTACAGACTATGGCGGCGGGTTTTATATGTACAATACCATTTCTTCAACGAGTAACAATATGATTGCGACAATGACGAAACAACATCATGAACTCATCTCATTTATGAATGTTCATCATGTAACCGCCAACGGCATGCCGTTTACCATTTTCATAGAAATGGATGCAGAAACTGGCAATGTCATCATGAGTAACGCCATTCCCATCCGAGAAAGAGTGATTGTTGCCGAAGACAGCAATATTCTTTGTGGTTATATGGAGCGAACCAAAGCTCTTAAAGTGACTTTACAGGGAAATTATACCAATTTAAAAGAAGCTTGGGCAACGGCCAGAAAATATTTAAAAGATAACAATTTGGAAGCTTCAGAAATGAGCCCATTTGAGGTTTACAAAAACGATGCTACAACTATTCCAAATCCTGCCCATTGGATGACCGATATTTACATTCCTATTGTAGAAAAAATTGAAACTGTAGAAAACACGGAAACTTTCTAAAATAATTCCTATAAGTTTTTGTTCGCGGTGGATTTGGTAAATAGCTGATTATATTGTTTCACAGAGTCGCACGGAGAAAACACAGAGTTGCACAGAGAATATATTTAAAATACCGATATAATAGAGCGTGAAAATTTCCCGCAGATAGCGCAGATTTCCGCAGATATTAAAAGCTCACAACCTAGAACGACCTTTCTGAAAACTGAGACTGCGACTGCCTGCCCGTCCGCAGCTTCAGCGAAGGCGGGAAGACTGGCAACTGAGGACTGAAGACCGCAAAGTTTGCCGCAGATAGCGCAAATTTCCGCAGACGTTACAAGCTCACAATAAATAACGATCTTTCTGAAAACTGAGACTGAGACTGAGACTGTCTGCCCGTCGGTAGCTTCAGCGAAGGCGGTAAGACTGCCAACTGAGGACTAAAAAGTGAAGACTGCCAACTAAAAAGCCTTCACTCCCGCTCTAACCTCAACATCGATATAATTTTCACGAGGTACAATCGGACAAGAGTACTTCTCATTATAGGCACAATACGGATTATAGGCGGTATTAAAATCGATAGTCATCGAGTTTCCTTCAGGGATTTTTAAATCAATATAACGTCCACCACCATAGCTTTCGTCACCATTGGTATCATCTAAAAAAGGCAGGAACAAGTAATCCTCAAAACCTTCTTCGTTCATCAAATCCAAATCGCGATAGACATTCAATTGAAAGGATTCTCCCTTTAAATTAAAAGTGACTTCGCCATATTTCACATATTCTGGAAGTCTATCGGTAGTGGTCTTCATTTTGAATGGTTTTTCATCAGGTGTACTTCTAAAAGCTGCCTGAACCACATATGCCGAATCCACTTTAAAAAAGTCCAGTGCTTTAAAATCCCTTCTGTCCTTCTTTTTTAAAGGCGATTTTGAAGCGTCCTTAAATTCTGAATTTAAATTTCTTTGAAATTCTGTTTCACCTTGCAAACGCTCTTTGGGCTGATTACAACCTAGCAATAAAAATATTCCGAAAAAAAGTGAGTAAATTGTTTTCATGTGTTTATACTTATGGATTTTCAATGGTCACTTTCAGTTCTCAATTAATCATCTCATTGTGAGATTAAATTTTGAAATGCACATTACCTGAAAAATAACTAAATAACAAAAATACAACTTAAACCATTTTTCCCTAATTTTGATCAACAATTATAAATAATGCTCCATATTATCAGTTCATACAGGCAAAATAAGAACTCCTTCTTGAGAGATCGGACTTGTTATGTGCTATGATAATATGAATACATATTAAAGAATATAAAAGGTCCAACATTAACGTCGGACCTTTTTGTTTTAAAAAGAGTGTGTTTATTTATAAATAATCATACTTAATCAATTTGATTAAAGTGAAAATCTCAATTTACAACATTGGAAGTTACCAGAAATGAAAATAATATTTAATAAATACCTTGGTACATTTGGAGGTCTTTCACGAGAAGTCTGGTGGCTTGCCACGATCACGCTTATCAATAGATCAGGCACTATGGTCATTCCATTTTTGTCCTTGTATCTTACTTCCGATTTGCATTTTTCTTTAGATGAAGTCGCGTGGATCATGACGGTTTTCGGCTTTGGTTCTTTGGCCGGTTCCTGGATTGGCGGAAAACTCACCGATACTATTGGGTATTATAAAGTCATGGTTATGAGCTTGATTTTGAGTGGTGCATTATTTATTAGTATGCAGTTTTTGGAAACGTTCAATGCTATTTGTATCGGGATTTTTATATTAATGACGGTAGCCGATATGTTCGGACCTGCCATGTTTGTTGCTTTAAACACCTATAGTAAACCAGAAAACAAAACACGAAGTTTGACCTTGATCCGATTGGCAATTAACCTCGGATTTTCAGTAGGCCCCGCTATTGGCGGAATAATCATTGTTACCTTGGACTATGACGGGTTATTTTTGATAGATGGACTTACCTGTATTAGTGCTGGTATCGTATTGCTGAATGTATTGCATCCAAAAAAATCTAAAGCCATTGACACTGAAATAAATCCGAATCCGAAATCGGCCTACAGCGACAAATCTTTTATTATTTTTCTTGTCGCCATGGTCATATTTGGAGTCGTTTTTCTACAATTTATTTCAACGCTTCCGTATTTTTATAAAAAAGAAATTAGGCTTTCTGAATTTGAGATTGGAATGCTGATGGCTTTGAACGGGCTTTTAATATTCATTTTTGAAATGCCACTCATCAAATGGATAGAAACCAAATCATACACCAAAATTGGATTAATGATTTTTGGACTTCTCCTGACAAGTGTCAGTTTTCTATTGTTAGTCATTAATCCATGGTTGGGATTTATAGTGATTAGTATGATTTTATTGACTTTTGGCGAAATGATTGTGTTTCCTTTTTCAAACGCCTTTGCTTTAATTCGGGCAAAACGAGGACTAAAAGGAGAATATATGGCGCTTTATAGCATTGCCTTTTCCATTTCGCATATTTTTGCACATAACTTAGGATTTCATTTGATTGAAAACCTAGGATTTCATAAAACCTGGGGCATTATGAGTATTTTAGGTCTTATAGGCTTAGCTCTATTAATCTATCTTAAAAGCTACATGAACCGCACCACACAAACCGTACAACATGTCAAAAACATATAGAGTTTTAATTATTGGAGCAGGCCCAATTGGAATTGCCTGTGCCTTAGAATGCAAAAAAAGGAATTGGGATTATCTCGTTCTTGAAAAGGGAGCATTGACCAATTCCTTATTTAATTACCCAAAAAACATGACTTTTTTTTCAACGTCTGAAAAGCTTGAAATTAATGACATTCCTTTTATCAGCAATAACCCAAAACCCAATAGAGATGAAGCGCTCGAGTATTACAGACGTGTCGCCACTTCAAATCAGTTGAATATTCATATGTATGAAGAAGTTGAAACTGTAATCAAAGTAGATGATTACTTTATAATCACGTCTTCAAAAACGAAATATTATGCCGACAAGGTAATCATTGCCTCAGGATTTTATGACATCCCAAATCTATTACAGGTTCCTGGAGAAGATTTGCCGAAAGTGACCCATTATTATAACGAAGCGCATCCTTATGCCATGCAGCATGTGGTTGTGGTTGGCGCAAGCAATTCGGCAGTTGATGCGGCGCTCGAAATTTGGCGTAAAGGCGGAAAAGTCACTATGGTCATCAGAGGTTCAGAAATTGGCGATCGTGTGAAATATTGGGTAAGACCAGATATTATTAACAGGATTGCAGAAGGAAGTATTACCGCGTATTACAAATCAGAAATAGTAAAAATCACGACAAAAGACATTACCATTGCAACATCAAACGGCGAAAAGACCTTTGCCAACGATTTTGTTGTGGCATTGACCGGCTATCAACCTAATTTTAAATTCCTCACCGAAGCTGGAATCAACCTCTCCAAAGATGCCGCTTGCCTCCCTCAATATGATCCAAATACTATGGAAACCAATATTTCTGGATTATATTTGGCTGGCGTAATTTGTGGCGGCATGGAAACCCATAAATGGTTTATTGAAAACTCGAGAATTCATGCTAAAGTAATCACAGAACATATTGAAAATTTAGACCTTCAAAAAGATTAAATTATGGAGCAATGGGAAAAACTGCCTGTATTTCAAAAGGCAAGAGAAATTATGGATCTTGTAGGTTCCATCATAGACTCCGTTGAAAAAACCGACATCGAATTTAACGACCCCATCGAAGCCGAAATGATTCAACATAATCTCAAATACATGGGCATTAACGCTTCAACAATTCCTGCAAAAATTGCCGGTGCTTCCTCTGAAGATATGCTCTATGACATTAGAATGGAAAATGCGGCCATTATTAGAAAAGCGGCAAGAGAGTTAATCACTGATGCGCGAGGTTTACAAATGCACGGCTATCCAGATACAGAATATTTGGATCTCTTAAGAAACGAAGTCGAAGAGTTCAGAATATTATTTGCTGAATGGGTAAAGACCTTTGATTGCTGGAACTACATCATCGACCGTTGGGGACTTTTTAATCCGCCAGGTGTAAATTATGACGATGAGGATCCTGATGACGACATCCCATTCAACTTTGATGATTTTGATGGCTTTGATGACCTTTAAAATCAAATCCTCTTATTTTATTGGCTTAACTTCGTTGTATTTTATAACATGAGACAATACGATCTGCGTTTTAGTCTCGCCATAAACAATAAGCTGATCTATAAAGCTCTCTAAATGTTTTTGGTTTTTAAGCGCCACTTCCATCACAATGTTCTCGTTACCAGTTATTCGGTAGCAATTCAACACCTCTTCATAGGTTTTTACCTTTTCAAGAAATGGTTTCAGCATACCCATAAACGCTCTTAGTGTGATAATGGCCTTAAGTTGATACCCTGCTTCAAACGGAGATACGAAAGCATGATACCCTTGGATAATTCCAGCGTCTTCCATCTTTTTTATACGTTCAGAAACCGCTGGAGAACTGATTCCCACCTGTCTACCAATTGCGGCGTTCGACTGACGCGCATTATTCTGTAAACACTTTAAAATCTTCCAGTTAAGTGAATCAATACTCATTCTAAAGAAATTTAACTTAATTGCTTTAATAGTTAAAGCAAATATAGTCTTTTACTTTAATAACGATTATAACAGGTCTGATTTTGTCACTAAATTTGATAAATCACTATTAAGAATCATGTTGTACCCAATCCCATCTCACCTATCTGATTTGCCTATTTATAAAAAGGCGATGGAAATTATTATACTTTCCAGAAGCATTTCCACCTATTTAAATCAGGATTTATCCTATTTAAAACCTGATGGTTCGGAAGATGCACATATTTATTTTTCTGGAGATATTATACAACAATCCACTTCCTTGGCTCCTGAAATAGTCAATGCTGAAATAGAGCGTCATACCGATAAAAAATATAAACATATTGCTTCTTTGGAGCGATTGACCACCATGCTCTATAAAAACTGCAAACGCTTGGAACAAAGCCACAGTAATGGCAGAGAATATCTTCCAATATTAAGAAGAGAATTGCGCAAGTTTAGAAGATTGCAGCATACCTGGATGATGACCTTATAGCGCGACAAAATTCAAAAAGACAAATACAAAATTACAATTACGAAACTCCTTTCAGCCGACGAACATTCTGACGAAGTTTTTAAAACAGAATGAAAGTCCGCTGCATTCGTAAAATTTTTATACTGAAAATTTATAACAGTATACTCAGGGAACAAATAGATTTGTGGAAATTAGTGTAATTCGTGTCAAAAATATTTAGAAGCTGAAGCATGCAGTTTTAACTGAATTTCAGACCAACAAATATCTTTTCGAATAAAGCCAATACTACAGATTAATGGCAGACTTTGCAGTCCTCTCTTTCTTGTAATTCACCCACCAAATAGCCATGGTCATTGATTTTAAAATCGCAACAATCCACAAAACCTTGTGCAATGAGTTTTCTGGCACGTTGAATTTGAGATTTAACAGTCGACAAAGGCAATTGCAATTGTTCAGAAATTTCCGCTTGTTTTAAACCTTGAATATCAAATAAAACTAAAGGTTTTCTATATTTTTTTGGCAAGGCTTTTATAATACCATGCAAACAATCTTCTCGTGTATGTTCGGGATTGGCTTCTTCATCGGCAACAGTATCTTCAGTGATGGCATAGCTCAAACTATTACTTCTAAAATAATCCATAACTGAATAACGTGCGATAGAAAATACCCAGGCTTTTAATTTATCTATATCCTTTAAGGTTTCCAATTTGGTATGAACCTTAATAAAAGTTTCTTGCAGTAAATCATCCGCCACGGCTTCATCCTTCACCTTTGTTAAAATAAAGTACTTAACGTCAGTCGCATATAAATCCCAAACCTTTTTAGTTTTCATAAAAGTGCATTAAAAAAAGAGTCTACTTTAGTATAAAACTACTAAAATAGACTCTCATTATTAACATTTTAAACTAAGCTTAACAGTTGCAATTTGCACATGTACAGTTTTCACAGGTACAAGCAGCACAATTTCCTTTTTGGCAGCTAGTGCAGGTGCAGGTGCATTCTTTATCTTTCATAATCTATAAATTTTAAGGTTCATCTAATAGACGTGAAAAGATTCAAAAAGATGCATTTTTTTGAAACTATTTCGATTAAAAAATCAATCGAAATCTTTAAGGCCTTCAATTTGACTTTCTGCCAAATGATATTTTTCTGATTTGATGGTGTAAAGCAACCAATCAAAATAATTTTGCGATCTTCTTGTGAAATTGTAGCGTAGAGTAGTTTCCATAATTGAATTATTATATAGGTTATACATTAGAAAGTAAATCGTGACTACCTAAAATTAGGGTCGAAAATCCAAAGCAACATCATTTTTTAATATAAATTAGTTGTTTTACACATTTAACTACCTCATAAGCATTGCTTTACAAAAATCGACGATAAAACGTAAAGACTTTAAACACAAAAAACCCTGAACTGTTTAGATTCAGGGTTTTGGGTGTTTAGAATAAAACTTGCTTTTTAGATCTGTTTAGATGGCTTTGAAGCGAGATGTTGAGATCTCTCGACAAGTTGTGATAAGCGACTCACACACATTTCCCTAAAAGTAAATTCAGATAAATAAAACATTGAACTTGCTCGAAGAGATCCCTCCACAGGCTGGGGATAAGCGACTCGCACACATTTCCCGAAAAGTAAATTCAGACAAATAAAATATTGAACTTGACTGAAAAGATCCCTCGACAGGCTCGGGATAAGCGACTCACACAAGTTTCGCGCAAAGCGAAACTTGGTTCGCTGCTTACATATTTCTTCTGTACTGTCCTCCTACTTCAAATAAGGATTCCGTAATTTGACCCAAGGAAGCTACTTTACAGACTTCCATCAAGGCTTCAAAAATATTCTCATTATGAATGGCTTTGTGTTGCAATTCTGTTAACATGGCTTCAATATGATTTCCTTTATGAAGGTTTTCAAGGGTTTTGATTTGCAATTGCTTTTCTTCTTCAGTGGCGCGGATGACTTCCTTCGGAATAACCGTCGGCGACCCTTGACTGCTTAAAAAGGTATTCACACCGATTATAGGAAATTCTCCATTATGTTTCAAGGTCTCATAATACAAGCTTTCTTCCTGAATTTTGCTGCGTTGGTACATGGTTTCCATGGCTCCAAGAACGCCACCTCTTTCGGTAATTCGATCAAATTCCAATAAAACAGCTTCTTCAACTAAATCGGTCAATTCTTCAATAATAAATGAGCCTTGAATAGGGTTTTCGTTCTTCGCTAAACCTAACTCCTTATTGATAATCAACTGAATGGCCATAGCTCGACGTACAGATTCTTCCGTTGGCGTGGTAATGGCTTCATCATATGCATTTGTATGTAACGAATTACAGTTATCATAAATAGCGTATAAGGCCTGAAGCGTGGTACGAATGTCGTTAAAATCAATCTCCTGAGCATGTAAACTACGTCCAGAAGTTTGAATGTGATATTTTAACATTTGTGCCCTTGGATCAGCGGCATATTTATTTTTCATCGCTTTTGCCCATATTTTACGGGCAACGCGACCAATTACAGCGTATTCTGGATCGATCCCGTTGGAGAAAAAGAAAGAGAGGTTAGGTCCAAATTTATTGATGTCCATACCTCTACTTAAATAATATTCCACATAAGTAAATCCGTTGGATAAGGTCAAGGCCAATTGCGTGATGGGATTCGCGCCTGCTTCTGCAATATGATATCCAGAAATAGATACCGAATAGAAGTTGCGCACATTATTCTCAATAAAATATTCCTGCACGTCGCCCATCAATCGTAAGGCAAATTCCGTAGAAAAAATACAAGTGTTTTGAGCCTGGTCTTCCTTTAAAATATCCGCTTGAACGGTACCACGCACTTGGGCAATCGTTTTAACTTTGATTTCTTGGTAAACGTCAATTGGCAATACCTGATCGCCCGTAACACCCAAAAGCATCAATCCCAAGCCGTCATTTGTTTCTGGTAATTCACCATTATAGATTGGCCGATCTACACCTTTCTCTTTGTAGATTTTGGCAATTTTAGCCTCAACTTCCTTTTCAAGTCCGTTTTCTTTAATATAAAATTCACATTGCTGATCGATCGCGGCATTCATAAAAAAGCCCAACAACATTGGCGCAGGGCCATTAATCGTCATACTGACCGAAGTCATCGGATGCGACAGATTAAATCCAGAATACAATTTTTTGGCATCATCCAAACAACAAATGCTTACCCCCGCATTTCCGATTTTACCGTAAATATCAGGTCGCAAATCTGGATCATTTCCGTAAAGCGTAACACTGTCAAAAGCCGTTGACAAACGTTTGGCAGGTAAACCCATACTCACATAATGAAAACGTCTGTTGGTCCTTTCTGGTCCGCCTTCTCCAGCAAACATACGTGCTGGATCTTCTCCCATTCTTTTAAAAGGATATAATCCTGAGGTAAAAGGAAATTCGCCAGGCACATTTTCCTGAAGAATCCATCTTAAAATATCGCCCCAAGCTTGATATTTTGGAAGTGCTACTTTCGGGATTTGTAAATGTGAAAGCGACTCAGTGTGTGTTTCAATTTTTATTTCCTTATCGCGTACTTTAAACGAATAGATAGGATTTTTGTAAGTATTGACCTTTTCATCCCAACCCGTAATAACCTCCCAATTATAAGGGTCGAGATTCAATTTGACACGGTCAAATTCGGCCACCAATAATTTTATAAAATCTTTATTCTCTGAGCTTGTCGAACTTACAGAATTATCATCAATTCCCGCTTTATCCAATTCCGGAGCATGTCCAATAACCGATTCGATTGTTTTATAAATACCAAAGAGTTTTTGCGCCACTTCCACTTGCTCATTGGCTGTTTTGTCATACGCGCGATTGCTTTCTGCAATCTCTGATAGATATCTCGTTCTTGCTGGTGGAATCACAAAAATCTTCTCGCTCATTTCTTCAGAAATGGTATAAGAAGAATTTAAATCGGCATGCGTTTTTTCAACAATTTTATCCATAATCGCTTTGTAGAGCGTGTTCATTCCTGGATCATTAAATTGCGAAGCGATCGTGCCGTAAACGGGTAAATCCTTTTGGTCAACATCCCATAACAGATGATTACGCACATATTGTTTTTTAACATCGCGCAAAGCATCCAAAGAACCGCGTTTATCAAATTTGTTGATGGCCACCAAATCTGCAAAATCGAGCATATCAATCTTTTCCAACTGCGTGGCTGCACCAAATTCAGGTGTCATGACGTATAAGGACACATCAGAATGCTCAATGATTTCAGTATCTGATTGACCGATTCCTGAAGTTTCTAAAATGATTAAATCATATTTAGCGGCTTTCAGCACCTCTGTAGCCTCATGTACATATTTTGACAATGCTAAATTAGCTTGTCGCGTTGCCAAACTACGCATATAAACACGTGAGTTGTTGATGGAGTTCATACGGATACGGTCGCCCAATAAAGCGCCGCCTGTTTTTCGTTTGGAAGGATCCACAGAAACCAAGGCCACTGTTTTTTCAGGAAAATCGATTAAAAACCGACGTACCAATTCATCCACCAAAGATGATTTTCCCGCACCACCCGTTCCAGTAATTCCGAGAACTGGTGTTTTTGAGGTTTTATTGATATCGTGAATTTTATCTAAGGTCACCTTTGCAACTTCCGGAAAGTTTTCGGCTGAAGAAATAATCCGTGCGATCGCTCTTGGATTTTTACTCTCCAACTCCTCCAATTCGCCATTAAGCACATCGCCAATGGCGTAATCTGAAGTTTGCACCAAATCATTGATCATCCCTTGCAAACCAAGCGCTCTTCCATCATCCGGAGAATAAATCCTCGTAATCCCATAATCCATCAATTCTTTGATTTCTTCGGGAAGAATCACACCGCCTCCACCACCAAAAATTTTGATATGTCCAGCACCTTTTTCCTTCAATAGATCATGCATATATTTAAAATACTCGTTATGCCCACCTTGATATGAGGTGAGAGCAATAGCATTGGCATCTTCTTGAATGGCGGTATTGACCACTTCTTCAACACTTCGATCATGGCCTAAATGAATGACCTCAACTCCTGTTGACTGGATGATGCGGCGCATGATGTTAATGGCGGCATCGTGCCCGTCAAAAAGGGAAGCAGCAGTTACGATCCTAACTTTATGTTTTGGCTTATATGGTGTTGTTTGTATCATTGGTAAAATTTGAATTTATACTTCTGGCAAATTTACAGATTTTATAAAGGAAGTACACCACTATAAGGAATAGTTTAAATTTCAAAATCCTTCGAAACAACGTTTCAATAGCATTTGGAATACGTCTTGTTGGATAAAACAGATAGCCTAAACCTATAGGATTTTCTCAAAGATTTTTCCAAAACCAAGATATCTAAATTTTTTGCTATATTTTTGGGCTCACAAAAAAATAAATTATTTATGAAAAAGTCGTTAGTTGTTTTACTCGTACTATTTACAATGAATTCTTGTGCAGAATTACAAAGTGTGGTCGATTCTTTGCCACAACATGGAGGTATTTTAAACAATACTGATATTGCATCTGGCCTAAGACAAGCCTTGGATTTAGGGATTGAGAAACAAGTGACCAAATTGACCAAAACAGATGGTTTTTATAGAAATGAGTTGGTTAAAATACTCTTACCGAAAGAATTACAAAAAGTTGACAAAGGTTTGCGTGATATAGGCTTGGGCAGTTTAGCGGATGAAGGCTTGAAAGCGCTGAATAGAGCTGCTGAAGATGCCGTTAAGGAAGCAACGCCTATTTTTGTTAATGCCGTTAGGGACATCACTTTTGCAGATGCTAAAAACATCCTTATGGGTACTGATGATGCAGCGACAAAATATCTAACCAGCAAGACACAAACTTCATTATATGATAAGTTTCATCCCGTAATCAACAATTCGTTTACTAAGGTTGGAGCGGATAAAGTTTGGACCAACTTAATTAATAGATATAATGCTATCCCTTTCACAAGCAAGGTTAATCCAGATTTAACAAATTATGTTACGGCAGAAGCCTTAAAAGGTGTCTATACGATGATTGCTGTTGAAGAAAAAGAAATCAGGAATTCTGTGGGTGCCAGAAGTACAGACTTGTTAAGAAAAGTATTCGCTCTTCAAGATAAAAAATAAATCAAGGATTTTAGAGGTATTTGATATCAGATCCATTTTTAAGCGAAATCCTACAGACTTTTGGACTTCCTTTTGATTTGTAAGAATAAGATTAATTAAGGTCGGCTGAAACACTCAGCTGGCTTTTTTTATGAAAATTTTAAAAAATTTAACTTGCTACCTATCTGTATTTTAGATATATTTAAGCTTCAAAAAGTTGTGGTCATGAAAAGTCTAACTGAAATTAAAGAGCTTCAAATCAAACTCCAAAACCGTTACAAACAACTCATAGAACAAGCCTACAACGTTCGTCAAACCGATCACGCCTTAAGCGATATTTCTGAATATAAAGCCATCAAGCTTTTAAATAAGCTGAACCGCTTGAAGTATTTGAACAGAGAAAGTCCACGTACGCGCTTAACTTAAAAAACTTTATCAAAACTTTAACTTCACACCCACAACCTTAGATAGTTATTCGACGTATTTATAGATTACAAATCCATCATAAACTATCAACATGAATCAACATTTTTGCAAAGTCGGAAAAATCAGGTTTGGCCTGAGTGAGGTCATCAACCTAAAAGAAATAGAAAAGAATTATTTAAAATTTTCTGAAGAAGCGTATAATCTTATGCAGACAGATTCCAGTTTAAGCGACTTTTTATATGAAGAAGCCAATAAGCTGAAAAAATTAATTCTGAGCCTAAAAAGCGCTAACACAAATGATGTTGATGCAGCGTTTTAAAGTAATCAAACGCTTTCAATAATCGCGATCCATACCAAGAGAACATTTCGCCATCGACCACAAGGATCGTTGCGTTGGGAAAAAATGTTCTGATATCTTGCACATGACTTTCATGGAAAGGAAATGGCTCGGTTGATAGCAGCACCAATTCTGCGGATTCTGGTCTGTTTTTTTGGAGAATCACTTCAGGGTAACGCTCTAAATCGCTGTAATAATTCTCAAATTTATTGAGATGTAATAACTCATCTATGAAATTGTCTTTTGCAGCGACCATCCAAGGTTGTTTCCAAATAAAATAGGCAGCACTTCTTTTAGGCTTATCTTGTATAAATTGGTCGAAATCTAACTTCTTTTCAGTGATTCCTTTAATGATTGCATTGGCATTTTCTTCTTTAGAAAACAGCGCTCCATATAACTTTATTAACTCCAGAGAATCGTCAATAGTGTAAATATCACTGATGTGAACGGTTGCTATTTTTTCTAACTCCTGAATCATCTCTTTTGTGTTTTCTTCTTTATTACACAAAATGATATCAGGATGCAAAGCTTTTATTTTATCGAAATGGACCTGTTTTGTGCCACCAACGATAGATTTATTTCCTTTAAGATGAACGGGATGAACGCAGAATTTTGTAATGCCCACGATGGCATCTTCAAGACCTAAATCGACCAAAAGCTCTGTTTGGGATGGCACCAAGGAGATGATACGTTTTGGAGTTTCAATTAGTGATATAGTTCTATTGAGTTGGTCTTTCATTTTTTCTCGCAAAGGCGCAAAGGCGCCGAGTTATTTCACAGAGTTGCACGGAGAAATTCTCTAAACCAATTAAAACTTCTCACTCAAAATGACAGCCATTTCCAACTGTAATTCTTGAGCTTTTTCAGCAGCATTTTCCGCAAAACCCTCATCATTTGAGGCGTAAATAATCCCTCTTGACGAATTGATTAATAAGCCTACAGTAGCATTCATTCCGTATTTGCACACCTCCTGAAGATTGCCACCTTGTGCGCCAACACCGGGAACCAACAAGAAACTATTTGGAATTATTTTTCTAATGTCCGCCAAATATTCTGCTTTCGTAGCGCCTACTACGTACATCAAATTTTCAGAATTTTTCCAGGTTTGTGAGGTTTCTAAAACGTATTTATAAAGTTCTTTACCTTCGATGATTTTTGTCTGAAAATCAAAAGCCCCTGCATTGGAAGTCAAAGCCAAAAGAATGGTATGCTTTTCTTTAAACTCCAAAAACGGCTCTACAGAATCCTTACCCATATAAGGCGCCACAGTGACACTATCAAAACCTAAATCCTCAAAAAAAGCTTTGGCGTACATACTGCTGGTATTGCCAATATCGCCGCGTTTGGCATCGGCAATAGTGAAAATTTCAGGATAGTTTTGATTGAGATATTGAATCGTTTTCTCTAAGGATTTCCAACCTTTTAATCCGTAAGCCTCATAAAACGCCGTATTGGGTTTATAGGCAACACACAAATGATGTGTGGCATCAATAATGGCTTTATTGAAGGCGAAAATAGGATCTTCTTCCTTTAGAAGGTGTTGTGGAATTTTGTTTAAATCAACATCTAATCCAATACATAGAAAAGATTGTTTTTTTTTGATTTGGGAAATAAGGTGTTGTGTTGTCATTCCTCCTTAATCCTCCAAAGGAGGAAACTTTTATGTGATTTCTCTAATAAGACATCAAAAAAACATCGTTGAGTGTCCTTTCCTTTGGAAAGGACACTCAGGGATTGGATTTTTAAATGACGTCTGTATTTGCTTTTAATTTCTGCGTGTTTTCAGCCAATTGCAGCTCATCAATGATGCGTTGGATATCGCCGTTAAGGATATTACCCAAATCATACAGTGTCAAACCAATTCTATGGTCTGTAACACGACCTTGCGGATAGTTATAGGTTCTAATTTTAGCACTTCTATCTCCAGAAGTTACCATCGTTCCACGTTTTGCCGCATCTGCTTCCAATTTTTTGGCCAGCTCCATTTCATATAATCGAGATCGCAATACTTTAAACGCTTTCTCCTTATTTTTATGCTGTGATTTTTGATCCTGACATTGCGCCACCAATCCTGTTGGGATATGCGTCAAACGCACCGCGGAATAGGTTGTGTTAACCGACTGACCTCCTGGACCTGAAGAACAGAAAAAATCGATGCGCACATCTTTTGGATTGATTTCAATATCAAATTCTTCCGCCTCCGGAAATACCATAACGGTTGCTGCACTAGTATGAACACGACCTTGGGTTTCAGTTTGAGGCACACGTTGCACACGGTGTACACCAGCTTCAAACTTCATGGTACCATAAACATCGTCACCAGAGATTTCAAACTGAATTTCCTTAAATCCGCCGTTGGTGCCTTCACTATAATCTACAGTATCAACCTTCCAACCTCTGTGCTCACAGTATTTGGTGTACATTCTGAATAAATCGCCAGCAAAAATACTCGCCTCATCACCACCTGTTCCTGCACGAAGCTCAATAATCGCATTTTTGGAATCTTCCGGATCTTTCGGAATTAACATAAATCGAATCTGATCTTCTAGTTTTGGAATCCCTTCTTTAGCCTCGTCATACTGCAATTTGGCCATTTCCACCATTTCTGGGTCGCTACCGTCATCTAAAATCTCTTGGGCTTCCGCCAAATTGTTAGTCAATTCCAAATACTCTTCACGCTTGTTCATCAACTTGCGCAACTCTTTATACTCTTTATTAAGTTCTATATAACGCTTTTGATCCGTGATGATCGCTGGCTGGATGATTAAATCACTGACCTCATCAAAACGTTGTTTTACTATTTGTAACTTGTCTAACATATATGGTTTAATTGTGATGCAAAAGTACGATAATTTCTTAATTCTGAATCGGGAATTTTTATTACAGATTAAAGAAAACTGATCCGCGATTAAATATTTAATTCTAGTTCCTAAAAATCCGATTGAATTT
>NZ_JBDSLS010000180.1:0-9520 GCF_039916245.1 Gelidibacter sp. | reverse complement strand
TTACCGCTCTCAAAATACAGGTAACAATTATAAGTGGAACGGGCTTGACGATAACGGCTTGCCACAGGGTCCGTCGGTTCTCCTGGACAATGAATGTCATTGAAGCCATTTTTAAAGGCAGTAAAGGCCAAGGTTTTATCCCGAGTGACACCAATAATATAGGGCAACCCAAAAGCTTGCAACCATAGTGGTCCAAGAAACTGAAGATCCAGTTCAGGACTATCTAAGTCAACTATAGCGCAAGGCGTTTGGAAGGCCCGCGCCTGTCCTGCCAAAAATGCCCAACTCTCAATATGCGGCATAAAAAGTGGCGGCTGTGAAGGCGCAAAAGCATCAATCAGACGATTTAAAATGGGCGTAGGTGTTCCGATAATAATCATCATCTTTTTTGTAACATATTAAAAATTTTAAAATAAGAGTCATGAGGGGAATAGCATCAATTTAAGAGGCGTTTACTCTTAAGGGTGAAAAGCATAAATGACTATTTTTCCTATTACCCTTAACTTAAGATAGTTAGTAACAAATTTTAAAACCTACTTATTATGAACGTATTTAAAACAGAAGTGGAGGCTCTCGAATATGTATTGCAAAGTCTCGAGAACGAACAGGATAACATATTTGAACGGGCCGAACTGGCTATCCATCATTGTACAAAAACATTGGAAATTGTACGTCAACGCGTATCAAAACTGGGGTTTAAAACCCTTCAGGAAGAAGCCGTCTTTTTTAAAGAGATTAAATCTACTATTGTAGGATATTTGTTCTACTATATCAGTCTTGTGCAGGTAGAGCGTTCCCGCCCTTATGGTTGCCCCAAAAAAGAACGAAAATTCTTAATTGCGCAGATAAAAGCGATGCAAGCTTATTTAATGAAACATCAAGAACTTTATGAATATTTTTTGCGGAGCCACGATTATAGAGACCAGGATTATTTTATCCGAAAGAATGCACCATATCAACTCTCAGACGAGGCTATAGCGTCTATGGTAGATTTTCAGTTTGCAACACCTCATGACATGATTTTTTCCAAAATAAAAGGCTATGTCTTGAGCATTAATTACCTCGAAAACAGATTGGCAATCCCGCTAACATCCATAGCCAATAAATCTAATGCCAACCTCCAATGGACAGGCTCAAAGGTCGATCTCGTCGAGCTTGCTTATGCACTTCACGCTTCAGGCCTGGTCAACAACGGAAATGCAGCCATAAAGGATTTAGCAAAAGCTATGGAGCAACTATTTACAATCAAATTGGGAGATTATTACCGCATTTTTTTGGAAATCAGGGCGCGTAAAAATAATCAGGCCAAGCTGCTGGAAATGCTCCGCACCAGCTTGATCTCAAAAATTGAAAACCTTGATGGTTGAAAGCCTCGCACTCGTAGATGTAGCTGTTGAAAATTGTGTCTTGGCATAGTAGCAGGATAAAGGCAGGATGAAGGCAGGATAAAGGCACGTTAATGCCATAGCTTCCCCTAATTTTACCAAATGAAAGCCAAGGTAATTTTAAGTCTTCAGAAAAAAACCAAGCCGCTCCGACCGCCCCGAAATTACCGTACCTATTACCTGTGCTGAAACGGCTCGATCCGTCACGTCTTGCGGTCACATTTAAAAACAACTTCTTTTTAAAGGCATAATTAATCCTCCCAAACAGGGATTGGTATTTATATTCCAGCTGATTTTCATTTAGAATGCGCAGGTTGTTTGCCGCACTTAAAGTTCCTAAAAAGCTGTTATCTGAAAAACCCACCCCCAATAAGGTTAGCCTTTCTTCTTTACGGTTTTGGAAGGTTGTCCCCAAGAGCAGTTGCCATGAGTGTTGCGCATTGGAAAATGACCAAGATAATTGGGGCTCTGCAATAAAGGTGTTGCGTTGCGCCTGATGGGAGTAAGATTGGGAAATTCTGCTTTGCAGACCAAAAGCAGGGTTATAGATGGTATGGGGAATATGTCTCTGGTCTTCCAAGACCGTGTTGGAATAGCCCGTATTCAATTTAAGCGTTAAATTATCGAGAACATGATAGTTTAGCACAGCGTTTGCAATTAGGGTATTGGCAGAACTAGTATATGTTCCTTCCAGTTGTGCCAACGGATTCGTCCATGTATTGTTTGCCCAATTAAGGCTGCCCGCATCATCATACAATTGGGGTGCGTTTGGAGCAAGCCAAAGGGCATTGGAAGTGAGGTCTGAACTAGGCAAATGGTTATCTTCAATGGTATATGCACTATTGAATACCATTTCAAATCTTTTATTTATGCTATGATGATTTAGGTTAGAGTTTATGCTAATACGGTCATAATTGAAATCTCCCGGAAAGACGGTGGTTTCATTTTGATGCATGCCACTTAGTAAAACCTGTGTGCGCTCACTGCCCCCACTTACTGAAGCTTCCAGTTTACGGGTAATTGCCGTCCCGCCAATAAGTATTTCCTGCCAATCCGTATCACGGGTTTGGTCCCAAGTGCCATTGACGTCGTAGGCATCATAAGGATAGGTGGCAATACCGTCATTGGCAAAGGCCTCACGACGCATTTCAATATATTGCGCCGTGTTTAAGAGGTCACTTTTAAGAGTGATATTGGCAATGCCCGCGCTACTATTTATTGTAAATTTGGTATCTCCTTGTTTTCCTTTTTTTGTGGTGATAAGTACCACCCCGTTGGCACCCCTAGAACCATAAATAGCTGTAGCATCCGCATCCTTGAGTACTTCTATCGACTCTATTGTAGCGGGATTTATGGCATTTAAAGGACTTATATTACCTGAGGGAATTATGGTAAGTGATGAATTTGAGGCTCCTAATGATTGTGAATCAAAAGGTACCCCGTCAATTATGTACAGGGGTGCATTACCACCCATAATACTGTTTTGACCCCTAATTTTTACCTCAAACCCACTTCCCGGAACCCCTGAGGTTGGTACCACATCAACACCGGTAAGTCTACCTATCAAGGCTTCCAACGGGTTATTGACTGGTTGCCCTTGAATGTCCTTAGCCGTAATGCGCGCAATACTCCCCGTTTTCTCACGGTCTGTAGTAGTATAATAACCCGCATTAATCTGTACCTCTCCTAAAGTGGTCGCATCTTCTTGTAGTGTAACATTTATCATACTGCGGTTTAGAATAGGGATTGTAAGTGTGGTATATCCCAAATAAGAGATCTGAAGCGTGTCGGTTGGTTTGGCGGTAATACGGTATCGTCCGTCAAAGTCTGTTACCACACCGTTTGTAGTATTTATAATAAGAACATTGGCGCCAGAGATGGGCAAGTGGGCATCGATAACCTTGCCAGTGACCAGTATATCTTGGGCCGTGAGTGGCAGGGTTAAAATTATGAAAAGAAGATTACAGCTAAATATACGCCGCCACCTTACTGATTTATGATTATTTATCATAGTTTTGTGTTGGTTAAAGTGATACAATTATTTTAACTTTTGGCCTGCTCCGATGTCGTGGTAAACTGGGAGCGGGCTTTTTTTATGCCGATTTATGGTTTACGGCGGTGTCATTTTACGTTATGTTCATCTCATAGGCATTTTTTTTTAGGGAAGTTGGGCCACTGCTTAGAAACCAAATCTAACAGATGCAGCAGCCCTTTCCCAAAGACTAATTCTAACATTTCGCTATGTGGCACTGTCTTTTGGTAGTGCTGCCATTTTCTTAGGGATTAAGAGTTTGCAATTGGCTATAGCGAGATTTTTATTGCAAACTCCATTTGTAGCGAATCTCAATGATGAGGTTTAAGTTTGGTCACAATTTGTTAGACATGAATGTTTCTGTTTTAAATTGTTAGTATTATTTTTTAAATGCCTTTCTGTCCTATATTTTAGGTAAAACCTCAAAACATTTGGAAAACGTTAAGATTGATGCTACTTTTAAACTGTCGATTTTTTAAATAAGCACCAACCAGGGTTTCTTCCAACATATTGGGAACCTAGGGCGGTTTTGGATTTTGTAATATTTGGGCTTAACACAACCTAATATTACAGTACCTGTTGTAAGTATGATTTTTTGAAGCCATTTTCTTTTCAGAATGTAGTTGGGAGCTACTGACTAGAAACAAAAAATCGTTCTCACAATTAAATTATGGAACGATGTTTCTCTTAGGGAAATATTATGAAGTGTTTAAAATAACCAACGAGTGGTCTAGCTCCTTCGATAATGTGTGGAAATCCGGTCGAAAACCTTAGAGATAAATCTCTTACCCATCGAAGTACAAACGCATAGACCGCCCATTGGAAGTTTCAAATATATGAAAAATCCAAATAAGGCGACCTTATGGTTGACTCTCTAGGGTGACAATTTACCGGATTATTCCCATATAGAGAGACATCATGAGTTAAAACGCTAAGCGCCTAACTATTAGTGTCGCATTAATTATAAAACAAACATAACGAAAGTTTGAGTAATACCCAAACTTTTATGAGAAAATAATACATTATTTTAAAATGGATAAGAATAAAATCAGAAATAGAATAAAAGAAGTGGCTAAGCTTAAAGGGGTTAGTAATAAATTAATTGCTGTTTTGCTTAATGTGCACCATACTACTGTTAGTCAATGGATGAATAATGTATATCAGCCTAATAACGTACACACGAATAAACTTGTTGAATTATTGGAAGTGGGATATCATGATTTGATTATAAATGAAGACTCACCTTTAGATACAGGACTTGGAAAGGTTTTGCAAACAGAGTTTAATAGTCTTATGAAGGCTAAGAATCTCCCGCTTAAAGTTACAATTATCAATAAAGAAACTGGTAAAGAAGAAAATGTTTATAATCCAGAGATTGTAAAAGTTCTTGAAGGTTTAAGAAAGGAACATAAAAAAAGTAATGGTGAGGGAAATGGAGGCTAAACATAAAAGATAAAAGATGGAAATTCAATTTACAATACCTGATAAGTACGAAAACAAAAAAGCGCTTCTTAATCGTATGATTAATAAGTATAGAGGAGATTATAATATTAGTGAAACAAAAGATGGTAGTATTTATATGCTTGAATTTGAAAATGTAAATTTAGGGAAGGAGTTTCAAAGAGAATTAGATATTTTAATTCCTGATTTGTATAAGTATTAAAAAAACTTACTAATCTTATAAAAGAAATTATCGATCAATGCGAGGACTTCCTCGAATTGATAACGTTTTGAAAAGTTTAATCATAAACAATAACCAATGGCAAAGAATGCAGCAACCGAAACAGTATTTGAGCAATCAAAGAGAATAGATAACCTGCGTAATGAATATTGGAGCGCAAGAGATTTAGCAAAAATACTAGAGTATTCAGAATACCGACATTTTTTACCAGTAATTGAAAGAGCTAAAGAAGCTTGTGTAAATAGTGGGTATGAAGTTTCAGACCATTTCGAGGATGTCCTCGAAATGGTATCTATAGGTAAAACAGCTCAACGAGAGGTTAATAGTGTGAAGCTGTCTAGGTATGCATCTTATTTAATAGTTCAGAACGCTGATCCATCTAAGGAAATTGTAGCTCAAGGACAGACTTATTTTGCCGTACAGACACGTATTCAAGAAATCAGTCAGATGGATGAATATACCAATCTGTCAACGGAAGATGAGCGCAGACTGTTTTTGAGAAATGAATTAGCGAAGCACAACACTCAATTGGCTGCAGCAGCCAAGGAATCAGGTGTGGTCAAACCAATAGATTATGCTGTTTTCCAGAATCACGGATATAAAGGACTTTATGGAGGTTTAGATGCAAAAGGAATTCATCATAAAAAAGGCTTGAGAAAAAGTCAGCAGATTTTAGATCATATGGGCAGTACCGAGTTGGCAGCCAATTTATTCCGGGCAACTCAAGCGGAAGAAAAATTGCGCAGAGAAAATATTCAAGGAAAACAAAATGCAAATAAAGCCCATTTTGAAGTCGGTAAGAAAGTGCGCAAAACAATAGAAGAACTGGGAGGTACAATGCCTGAAGACTTACCAACTGTTGAAAGCGTTAAAATAATTGAAAAACAACAAAACAAAAGGTTAGATGCTTCGAAGAGAAAGGATTAATTTAATTCTCTAAAAAAACGTCGCTTTCTGGTGTGTTTTTATATTTTCAATCATATTTAGTTTTATGTTTTTTTGATAAAAAGCTATGTGTGCGGTTTCTCGCATCAATACGGCTTTAACTTAAATTATATTTGGTTTTAAAAAGTATGTTTGATAAGAATATATGACTAATAATAGGTGCGACTGGTGGGGTCTATACATGTGTTAGCAGTCAGGCTAAAAACAACATAAATGACAATGAAACAAAAAATTGCTTGTATAGGATGGGGGTCTTTGATATGGAGACCAGAAAGACTTAAAATCCAAAACTATTGGTTTGAAGATGGACCTATTTTACCAATTGAATTTACAAGAATATCCAGTGACAATAGAGTAACACTTATCATAGACGAAGAAGCAAAACCTATCCGAACTTTATGGACTCTGATGACTTGTGACGACCTTACCGAAGCAAAAGAATCTCTCATTAAGAGGGAAGGCGTTAAAAAGGATTCTCTTATACATAGTCTGACCCAAAATGACAATGTAACTGACGAAATTCAAGAAGATATTCAAAATTGGTTAAAAGAAAAAAAAATTGACTGTGCTATTTGGACAGGCTTATCATATTCTGACAAGACTAATAAAGAAAGACCATCAATTGAAAAGATCATTTCTCATTTGAATGAAATTGAACACAATGAAAGGAAATTAGCTAAAGAATTTATTCGAAAAGCACCAAGACAAATTGACACGGAATATAGAAGACAAATAGAGAAAGAATTTGGATGGAATCCATTAAATTCATCAAACGAGTGAAAAAGAAGCTCGAACCGCTAACAAGCGTTTGGCAAAAAGCGAGTTCAGTGCTTAAATTAAGCTTTGTGCTTCTTATGGTGTTCAGTGCTGGTAGAAAGTTTAATGCTTCGAAATCCGCTTCTTCGCCAAGCGCCAAAACGTTGCCATACATTAAAAAAAACCAAATGATACACCTGATAGTTGGAAATACCGGTTCTGGAAAAACAACATACTCAAATGAACTAAAAAGAAAAACCAACGGAATTATATTTTCAATAGACAAGTGGAATAAAACATTATTTCTTGCCGACAAAAAACCGAATGACGGATTGGAATGGTTTTTAGAAAGAATTGACAGAGCAGAAAAAATGATTATGGAACTAGTCCAACAGTTAGAAAACTCCAAAACAGATTCAATTCTTGACTTGGGATTATCAAAATTTGAGCATAGAGAAAAACTTAGAAAATTCGCCGAATCGAATAGGTTCGAACTAAAAACTCATTTTTTGGATATTTCTAAAGAAACTCGACTGAAAAGAATAATGAAACGGAATGCCGAAAAAGGAGCTACTTTCGAATTTGAAGTAACTAAGGAAAATTTCGATTTTATGGAAAGTTGGTTTTAAAAACCCAGCAAAAAAGAGATTGATGGAGGAGTAATAATTATGGAATAAAAACGGTGGCAACACCTGTAGCCGTTGCACAACCCCATAATAGTTCTGATATCCTAACAAAATTAAAGCCTCGTTTTCTTTAAAGTTAATCAGAAGCTAAAAAAATGTTTGCTAATTTTTTTTTATATTTAGTAACTAAAGACTAAAAAAAATGAAAAGTAAAATAACTAAATTGTGGATAGTGATGATTTTGACTTCAATCACTTTTAATGTGAACGCACAGAACAGAAAAATTCCTAAAGAACAAATTCCGGAAAAAATCAACACTTATATTGCGACCTATTTCCCAAAGAATACCGTGCTAAAGGCATCATTCGATGACCACCCAGTTTATAAAAAATATGAGATATCTTTATCAGATAAAGTTTCTTTAGAGTTCAGGCCAGATTACAAAATAAAGGAAATTAAGTCAAAATCTAAACTTCCCGATGAGGTAATCCCAGTTAAAATTCTCGAATATGTAAAATCAAATTACCCAAACAATGTAATTACGGATTGGGAATTAGATGACGGCAACCAAAAAATAGAACTTGATAATGGCTTAGATATAGAATTCACTCTAAAAGGACAATTTATCAGGGTTGAAAATTGAAAAACATAAATGACGTCAGCTTTTTATTAAATTCAATAGTAAAAGTAACATCAGAAAGTAATGCCAGCTGCCAATAATTAAGAACAGCTCGCTGCCCTTGTCCCGTCTAGGCGGCATAGGCCAGAGCTAAATCATATGTTGAAGCATCTGTTTGATATACAGTTTATAAAGAGCAACGTGTGAGTTAAAAGCAAGAAAACTAATTGTAAAATGTTTTAAATTATATAGCATATATCCAACCCAAGCTAAAGTTTTAAAATAAAAACTATTGCTACTCTATTTCTTATCCATCGGTTTCTTTGGAGGTGAAATTCTGGTTTCTGATTTAGCGCCTTTGTTATTTAGCCTAGTAGGATCTATTTTAATTCCTTTTGGTCTTTTAGCGTTCATAAGGTTTTGGTTTATAGGGAGGTATAAACATAGTGTTTTAGTTTGGAAATTGCAACCATAAGCTGGACATGTCCGTCCTCACTGAACATCATAGAAATTGGATGATGAAATCACTTGTCTTTCAACTAACCTAATCCTATAGATAAAGAATGGACAGTGTACGGATAAAGTATGGATACTGTATGCAATAAATTAAATTATGTAAGTCAGAATTCTGACTCGTCCAGAATAATTACATTTTTTAATTTATCTAATTTTATCCTCGTTTATCTTTTGTAAGTCTTTCATCAATAGGTAAATCAATAAACTCAATAACTTCTACTTTCCCAAATTCTTTATATAAGGGATTTAAGATAATATTCGATTCTAATCCGACAATAGTGGATGGTACTCGTAATGCAAAAATATTTCTGTCTTTTGCTAAATCTGTAAATATTTCTGTTGTTTTGGAAGAATATGGGTATTGGTTCCATCTTTCCGGCATCTCTTTTAATTCTTCTATAGCAAAATCATCTGGAAATTGAATTTTCGCAATTAATATTTTCTTTGGCAAATACGCAATATTTTCAGAGTGAACATAATACTCTAGCAGCGCTAATGAAATATTTTCTGAACAATAAACCGCTCGTGTTCCAACTTTGTTCCATCTGCCACCAACCTTTTCAGCTCCTATTCCAGAAAGTGTTAAATCTTTATATTTCACATTTGCAACTCGATATACAATCATTAGCTATAAACATTGTATTGAATTCTAATAATTTCATTTTCAACCATTTCAAAGCCAAAACTACTGTCAAGCAGTTCAAATGGGATTTTACCCCCAAGGGTCCTGGCGGGAGTCATTAACCATTTCTTAAAGTCTTCTTTAGAATCAAAAACCTCATAACCAATTCCGAATAATCTCGCCAGTTCGTATATTCGCTCTGACGTTTCTTTTCCATAAACAGCTTTCTTTTGCATGCTACTAATGGATGCTGGAAGTATATGCTCAAACTCTTTTTCAGTAGAACCCGTATAATGTATTAATTGCTTCCAGTCTGTTTTCTTCACGCCTTCTCTGAT
>NZ_JBDSLS010000179.1:0-2772 GCF_039916245.1 Gelidibacter sp. | reverse complement strand
ACATTCAAATTGACATCTGGAAATGGGATGTTTAATTCTTCGAAAAAAGTGTCACTCAAATTTTTATCATAATGTTGTCCGGTATGCACCAATTGGTAGGTCATGTCAATACCTTCTGATTGTTTTAGTTTTATAGCCTCAATAATCGGTGCTATTTTCATGAAATTTGGGCGCGCTCCTGCTACAATGGTAATGGTCATACTTTTTATAATAATGATGAAAATTGTTTTAATTTACCTGATTTTGAGCGTTTTAACTGGGATTGACGCTCAAAGATAATGCTTAGTCCTTTTTCGAGATACTTTTCCATTTCTTTAATGATAATTCCAATTTGTTTATCGGATAATTTCACAGTGCTGACATATATAATCTTGAAGGTTTGAGGATCGAGTTGCTCAATTATAAATTCCTTGACATTGCCATCATCTTCAACAATACTTTTGGTAATATAATAAAACGTGAGTCCAGCCGCCTTTTTTCCACTTGGCAATATGGCAATATCATTAGTCCGACCAATTAATTTTTGAAGCTGAGGTTTTTGAAGCGTACTTTCTTTGGATAGAATTCCAATATCACCAATATCATACCTTATAAACGGGTGTGCCTTGTTGTATAATGAAGTAATGATGACACGGCCTTCTTCGCCGTAAGGCAAAACCTGATTGTTTTCATCCACAATTTCAACAAAAAGAGTTTCACTATTAACAGTCCACTCATCTTTTGGGTTCTGAAAAGCAATCAAATCCAGTTCAGACGCGCCATATTCATTGATCACGGGGATACCAAATTGCTTTTCCATGAGATGTTTATCGTTTTCAAACAACATTTCTGAAGTGACGACACAAGCTTTCAAAGTGGGACAGATGGTTTTTAAAACCAATTCCTTTTGCTCTAAAAACTTAGCGAATTGAACGATCGAACTGGTATAACCATTGATATAATCAAAGTTTGTGTTTTTGAATTTTTTTAAGTGCTTCTCAAAAGCAGCATCGCTTAAATCATAGACTGAGAATCGAAATCTCCTGCTCAAAGCATCTTTAAAACGTTCTTTGTAATATCCTTTTTTATCCAAAGGAATTCCGTAAAACCGAGCCTGTAGAGAACTATTAAAATCGAGATCGAACCATCCAAATCGGTCTTGAATGACGCTCCAAGTAAGTGCATGACAAAACTTGTCCTTAGCAAATACAAAAGGATCTCCAGAAGACCCGGAGGTTTTGTTCACATAGACATTTTTTGGTGAAAACACTTCAGATAATCTATCGACCAAAGGTTGTTGTAAATCACTTTTTGTCATGATGGGAACAGCGTCCCAGGTCAAGAACTTAGAAGTTTTGAAAATAGATTTATAAAAGGGATTATGTTTTAGATGAAAATTGACAAGCTGTTCTTTTTGTTTTTCAAGGTAGTTCTGGAACTCAACTTCATTAAGATTTTGAATTGAACTCAAAACAGACCGTGCTTCCTTAATTGGAAATCCGTTCATTTTTAGCGAAAAGTCAAATAAATTCAATTCGTGCCTCATTATATATCAAATGTAAAGTAAAGAAATTTAATGAACTCCCACATAAAATCAATCGCGAACATTATAGATACAATCCGGTGGTTCTCCAATGAGAATTTATGCGTTTATTAGTTCCTTTAGATTTTTTACTGCCGTGCCTGCGTCGCCTGATTCTAGTCGTGTGGTCAATGGTTTTTTTTGAAATATTACAAAGGCATAATAATTTTGACCTTCGAGATTCCATCAGAAAGCTTATCTGGCAGGTATGTTTTAGCTCTTTACGGTTTAAGTCTTTGTTCTTGATTCTAGAAGCGCAGCGGTCTTGATTCTATTATTAATTTAATCATCAAAAATATTATTGTTTTCATGGCATAAACTTTATTTTTGCAACAAACACAAAAACATGACCATTTTAATTCTCGGTTCCGGTGGAAGGGAACATACTTTCGCTTGGAAACTCGCTCAAAGTCCATTATGTACAAAACTATTTGTTGCGCCAGGAAATTCTGGAACTGCAGAAATAGCTGAAAATATCGATCTTAAAGTCACTGATTTTAAAGCGATCAAGACGTTGGTTCTCGAAAAACAGATCCAAATGGTGGTTGTTGGTCCAGAAGATCCTTTGGTAGCGGGTATTCATGATTTTTTTCTAAATGATGCCGAATTAAAAAACGTATCGGTCATTGGACCTCAAAAAGCGGCAGCTCAATTGGAAGGCAGTAAAGAGTTTGCCAAGGAGTTTTTATTTCGCCATAATATCCCTACCGCAGCTTACCAAAGCTTTGACGCCTCTTCTTTAGAAGCTGGATACGAGTTTTTGGAAACCTTAAAACCACCTTATGTTTTAAAAGCAGATGGATTGGCAGCTGGGAAAGGAGTTTTGATCTTAAATGACATCAACGAAGCCAAAGCAGAACTTAAAAGTATGTTGGTGGATGCCAAATTTGGATCAGCCAGCAACAAAGTTGTTATTGAAGAGTTTTTAGATGGCATTGAACTCAGCTGTTTTGTCTTAAGTGATGGAAAAAACTACCAAATTTTACCAACCGCCAAAGATTATAAACGTATTGGCGAAGGTGATACAGGTTTAAATACCGGTGGAATGGGCGCCGTTTCGCCTGTGCCATTTGCTACGGAATCCTTTTTAAGCAAAATTGAGGAACGTGTGGTCAAACCGACAATTGAAGGACTTCAAAAAGATGGTTTAGATTATAAAGGTTTTATTTTTATCGGACTTATTAAAGTTGGAGATGATCCTAAAGTTATTG
>NZ_JBDSLS010000178.1:0-5476 GCF_039916245.1 Gelidibacter sp. | reverse complement strand
GATGCTCTAGAAAATTATATCCCCGAGTTTAAAGGTCAAGATTACGGGAAAGTAACTGTACGACAAGTATTAACCATGACCTCAGGCATTGCTTGGAACGAAGATTATGAGGATGTAAACTCGGATGTAGCACAGATGTATCAAGCTCCTTGTCAAGACACAGAGGCTCATATTTTGACTTATATGAAATCTCTAAGGTTTGCCCATGCCCCTGGAACCCATTGGAATTACAGCACAGGAGAAACGGATTTGGTCGGGATTTTGATTCAAAAAGCTACTGGAAAAAGTTTGGCCGAATATCTGTCTGAAAAGATCTGGAAACCTTGGGGAATGGAACATTGTGCCTATTGGCTGGCCGATGAGTGTAGCAACTTAAACATTGGAGGCAGTGGGCTTTCAGCTAGTTTAAGAGATTATGCTCGCTTGGGAACGCTGATGTTAAAGGAAGGTAAACTCGGAGATGAGAGCATCTTTTCTGAGGAATATATAGATAATGCTAAATCCCTCCTATATGAAGTCAACGATGAAGGCGGGGGGTATGGGTATTTGTGGTGGCGGAATAATAATGGTAGCTACGCGGCAGTTGGAATTTTTGGTCAGATGCTATATGTGGATCCAGCTAAAAATCTAGTTATTGCTCAAATTGCAGCTTGGCCTAAAGCGGGTTCTAAAGAACTCACACAACGAAGACAGGCTTTTATCGATGCCGTTCAACGCGTGATTGATTAAAGTGAGACTACCCCAAAAAAGTAACACTAATTAAAATCACGTCCGATTGTTGTTTAATGACTCCAAAACAAGTTTTCAACACTTATGAGCAATACGGAGATGAATAGCCTCGTGTTTAATAATTAGAAATAAATATTGACTGGTAAAAGAACCAAGACCACTCTGTTGGTAGAACATAAAATATAGACTTGTGTCGTAAAGCACTTAAAACGTTGGTCTTATAATTTAGAAGCAAGTCTAAATGCACATTTTTCATAAGCTTTTCTAATAAAAACAAAAGAATTGCATAGTTGAACAAAACGTTAAAAACCTCTAGTTATAAAAGGTTGCCCGAAGTAGTTCAAGTTTTTTCTATCTGTTTAAAACGGTAACTTTCCTTGATTTTTTTCGTTGACGGGATAGGACGAACAAATTAAACCATCCCTAGCTGAAAGAAAGACTCCATTCGGCTAAATTCATAAAGGCATATATGGACAAACTTGGTTGACCTTAAAGGTAAAGATGGTTTTAGTTGAAGTAAGTCTTCAAATTTTTTAAAGCGTATTAAGGAGAATTGTCCTTTCTAGCAGAGATAAATTTTTGTTCTGGAAAGAGCTAGTAGATCTGCTCAAATTCATATTTTGATTCTCCCATAATATTCTTAAATTTAGCGCCATGGACATTCAATCTTTCAATGATATCAAGGAATTGCTCACTGCTCTAAAAAGAGAAGAAAGACTTTTTTATGAAATGTTTGGAAAGCGAAAGTCGTTGGAGTTTAAACTTTCTTATGCTCTGGAATTGGTCGATTATGATGAAGCGCGCATAGATTATCTAGTCAAAAAGTCGGTGTTGCGAGAAAACGGAGGGCTGTTGGAGATCGATGGTCTGTTTTTGGAGTTTTTTGAGCAAGTCCTTGAAGTGAATGAGGAAATTAATTTGGCCTCCATTGATGAAAATATCAAATCCATTCAGGAAAATATTGTTTACTTTTTAAATGAAAATAGCGAGCATAGAAGGCATGCCTATCTACGAGAGATAAAAAGAACTTTTCGCAAAATAGGCGTTGTAACGATCCGTAGCGTTATTGACCTGAGACGTAAAGTTGACAATACCTTTAAAAATGAGCCGAATTTTAAAAACAAGCAACTCAAATTAAAACATCTTGATGAGAAAAGAGTGATGGTTAAAAAGCTGAGTGGTCAAGCTCTTGATCTTATCAATGAAAACCAGCCTGTCTTTTTTAAAACCTCCCAAGATGAAGAATTGAAACGGATCATTACAGAGTTGAAGCTTCAGCTGAATGAATGTTCCCATAACTTGATTGAAATTGAAAAACAGATTATTGATTATCTGAATCAGATTAAGCACCAAGGCTTGTTTTTGGAGAAGCTTCGAAAATTAAAATATCTAAAGGATCATTTTACCATTGAAGCAGAAACGGATATCAAACAGCACTTAACAAAAAGCAATTCCTTAATTTTTGAACGACGATTGGGCGAACCTCTTAATCTTTCATTGGATTTTATTCTCAATGAAGAAAGGGCTTTTGCATCCATTAAGAAAGTTGCTAAAAATTATAAATCCAGAACACACATCGTTCCCGAGCTCGCAGAAACTATTGCAACCGATTTTCTTGAAAATAATGTGGAGCAAGAAGTCATGATCAATCTGGAGGAAGTACGAAATCATTTTCTGGCCACAGGCGATAATCTGTTCAACTTTATCGTAAACTACAACTTTAACAAGGACGTCGGTTTTGAGGAACGGGTTACAGTATATTGTCAACTTGTGTCCATTTATGATCAGGAATTCATGATTGCCAATGAATTTGAAAATTTTAATGGTGTGGAATACGCTATGGTTTATCCTAAATAAATAAAGATGAAAACAAAATACACCTCCGAAATTTTTGAAGTGCTTCGCCGTGGTCGGTTTATTTGTTCCAATAGTCCCGACGATCGTCTAAAAATGCTCTACAACATTCTTGAGGAGGAGGAAACATTTTACGAGTTGCAAAATTATTTCGCCCATATCAATTACAATTTAGAACACGGAAACGAATATTTCTATTTTAGTCGCTTGGAAAGTAATACGGATCTGGATAGGAAACTTAATAAGGCCTTTGGCTGGATTGACTTGCTGGACTTTTTAAAAACATTTGACACTTCTTTTGACGTGGGTTTTAGGTTTTCGCCTGCAGAAATTGTCAATCAACTAAAGAACAATGCCGATTTAAAAAATAAATTGGACAATCTAAAAAGGCTAGGCGCCGATAAAAAGAATTATTCCGAAAGAGTTAAAAAAATAATCGAGCAATTGGTTAAGGACGATTTTGTGGCCTTAGAAAATGAAATGTCCGAAACCTATAAAGTGCTTACCTCTTTCAATTATTTAAAAGACTTGGTTACCGCTATTAATATTCCTGAAGAAATAGAGAATGAGATACCTTAATAAAATTATTTTTATAAACAGCGCATCGGTGGCCTATGCTGAGATTGAGCTTGACAGCAACGTGCATTTGATTGGCACCCAGGGTGTCGGAAAAAGCACGCTTTTACGTGCTATTTTGTTTTTTTACAATGCTAACAAAGTCAAACTTGGAATTCCACGTGAGAAAAAAAACTACGACGATTATTATTTTCCTTATCAAAACTCCTATGTCATTTATGAAGTGATGAAAGATGGCGTTCCATTTTGTGTGCTTAGTTACAAAGTGAACGGCAAAGTAGCGTTTCGGTTTTTTGACTCTGGGTATGAGCAACAGCTTTTTATTGACCATCAGAATCGGGCATTTGAGAACTGGGAGCAGATTCGTCAGGCTTTTGGCAAATCAATTTATTATACGTCTATCATTTCAAGTTATGATGAATTCCGAAGGATTATTTATGGCGATAATAAATCCCTTAAACCTGAATACAGAAAATATGCAATTATAGAAAGTAGGCAGTATGAAAATATTCCGCGCACCATTCAAAATGTGTTTTTAAACTCCAATCTGGAAGCTAAATTCATCAAGGACACCATCATTAATTCCCTTAATGAGGAAGAGTTTACCATCGATCTGGAGAATTATTCCAAAAACCATCTTCGTGAATTTGAGAGTCAAATTAATGATATCGCTATTTGGTCCAAAGCAAATAGGAAAGGAGAAGTGCCTATCAGGAAACAGGCGGATAGCATCATTGACCATTACCGTATTCATAATTATTTGAATCGGGAGAAATTGGAGCTATTTCGGAATTTGTTGTCGCGAATGGATTATGTAGAAAAACAAAAGCCACTACTTCAGGTCGATATTTCGGAAGAAAGACAAACAAAGGATAGATTTTACAAAGAATTTGAAAATCTCAAAGATTTACATCAAAAACGGGAACAAAAAATAATTTCTGAAATAGATTATTTCAAGAAACAGATTGCGGAAGCACAGAGGAAACAACAGGAATATCAAAGAATCGAAATTGATATATTGATTTCCAAGGTTGCGGAGAAAGAATCCTTGCAACAGGAAAGTGGCGCATTGGCTGAAGAAAAAAACCTGCTCACTTCAAGATTTGCAGATATCAGGACAAAATATGAAAACTTGATCCGGCAAATCGAAAATGAAAAGCAAGCTTACTTAAACACCAAAACTTCAGAAATCAATCAACTGGAGCAGGAGTTTGGAAATTCCAAAATGGAACTTTTTACCAGCTATCAAAAAATAGTTAACGACATTAAAATCAATTCCGAAGCAGAAAAAATAAATGCGGTAGAAGAGATCGAAAGACTTAAGAATGAGAAACACCTTCTCGACAATCAAAAATCAGAATTAAAATATCAAATTTTCTTTGAAAGTGAAATAGGAGCGTGCAAGCAAAATCAGGAGCAGTTGATTGCCAAGATTTCTGCTGGTAACTCCACGATTACGGATTCAAAGCACCAAATCAAAAATGCTAGAAAAGAATGGGAACTTGAAACTGAAAGAATAGACGCCCGATTTGGGGTTGAAACGGCAAAGGCGAAAGATCAAAGCGCTGAAGCTGAAAACGTGATAAAGGAAATTGAGTCTAAACTATTACAGAGTGAAGATTCCTTTTATGGCTGGTTAAATAAAAATGTTTCGAACTGGGAAAATACTATTGGGAAAGTGGTTGATGAAAAAGTTCTTTTTCACTCGGATCTTGAACCAGAACAGTTTGAAAAGGAAACGAAATCCTTATTTGGTGTCCGAGTCAATTTGGAAGTTCTCGAAAATAAAATCAAAAGTGTTCAAGAATATCGGCAGGACATAGAAAGATTAAAAAAACAGCTGGAGCAAATCCAAAAAAATAGTCTTCGGATAGAGGCTGAAAAAGAAACGGAACAAAATAAATTGAAGAGTGGCTTTACTAAAAAAATCAAAAATTTAAATGATTTAATTGCAAAAGAAGACTATCAGTTAAATCAGAATGAGGAAAAACAGAAGATCAATAGCGTCCAATTGAGAGAATGGATTGAAAAATCAGAAGCTGAAAAGAAAATCAGAGCCATCGAAATTGAAAAGAAGTTAGAAAGTTGTTCTTATGAACTTTCAAAAGCATCAGATCAGTTAACGGCGGTTAATAAAAATATTTCTAGAAGGATTTCATTAAAGGAAACGGAACGGGATAAAAAGACTGCTGATTTAGAAGCAAGTAAAAACGAAAAAGTTTCAACCTTCCAATCTTCTATTAACACTCACAAAGAGCAATCCGACCTTCGCATTGAAGTACTCCGCAAAAATCAGATGGATGAATTGGAGGATAAA
>NZ_JBDSLS010000177.1:0-26918 GCF_039916245.1 Gelidibacter sp. | reverse complement strand
CCGTTTAAATCAGCCACACCTTCTAAGTCAGCGATGGTTCGTGATACTTTTAAAATACGATCGTACGCTCTGGCAGACAGATTTAACCGTTCCATGGCCGTTTTCAGCAATTGCAAGGAAGCGGCGTCCAACTTACAATGTTCGCGAATTTGCTTGCTATTCATTTGAGCGTTATAATTGACACTGTTACTTTCCTCAAAACGTTTGGTTTGTCGCTCCCTTGCCAAGGTCACACGCGCTCTAATATCTATGGACGCTTCGCCTTTGCGTTCGTCGGAAAGTTTCTCAAAAGGCACCGGCGTTACTTCAATATGAATATCAATTCGGTCCAAAAGCGGCCCTGAGATTTTACTTAAATAGCGTTGCATTTCTGCAGGCGATGACGTTACGGGTGCATTTGGATCATTGAAATAACCACCCGGACTCGGATTCATACTCGCCACTAACATAAATGACGACGGATAGGTTACCGTAAATTTAGCGCGTGAAATCGTCACTTCCCGATCTTCCAAAGGTTGGCGCATGACTTCTAAAACGTCACGTTTAAATTCGGGTAATTCGTCCAAGAAAAGTACGCCGTTATGGGACAAGGAAATTTCTCCAGGTTGCGGATAGCTGCCACCGCCAACTAAGGCGACGTTGCTAATCGTGTGGTGAGGACTTCTAAAAGGGCGCTGCGACATCAATCCAGTGTTGTCTTTAACTCGGCCAGCCACGGAATGAATCTTGGTAGTTTCCAAAGCTTCTCGCATGGTCATGGGCGGTAAGATACTTGGCAGACGCTTGGCCAACATCGTTTTTCCTGCTCCTGGAGGTCCAATCAAAATAATATTATGTCCACCAGCAGCGGCGATTTCCATGCAACGTTTGATG
Organism: Gelidibacter sp.; assembly: GCF_039916245.1. Classification (GTDB taxonomy): domain Bacteria; phylum Bacteroidota; class Bacteroidia; order Flavobacteriales; family Flavobacteriaceae; genus Gelidibacter. The sequence goes on along the minus strand of NZ_JBDSLS010000177.1, from coordinate 26,045 downwards.
GATTCCTGCCCTTTGACATCTGAAAAATCGAATTCTGGAAAATCTAAATTTTTATAAAACTCTTCTTGAACATTAATTATAGTCCGCTCAATCGGTATGTTTTTATCAAAAAAATCAATAACCTCTTTGATATTTTCAACACCATACACTTCCAAACCAGCAACTATGGCCGCTTCTTTCGCATTTTGCATGGGGAGGATAAAACCTTTATAGCCTTCTTCTTGAGCCTTAATTGCTATTGGAAGAGAACCTTTAATGGGTTGTAAATTCCCATCTAAAGACAACTCGCCCATAATCAAATACTCCTCTAAATTTTCAGCTTGAATTTGTTCAGTGGCGGCTAAAATACCAATAGCCAACGTCAGGTCATAACTGGAACCTTCTTTGCGTAAATCGGCAGGCGACATGTTAATGATGATCTTTTTGCCAGGGATTTTATAGCCGTTATTTTGAAGTGCTGCTGCAATTCGGAAGTTACTTTCCTTGATGGCATTGTCAGGAAGTCCAACCAGATGATACCCAACGCCATTATCGCAATTGACTTCTACCGTAATTGTTGTTGCCTCAACACCAAATACAGCACTTCCAAAAACTTTTTTGAGCATAGTCGATTGATTTTGATAAATGTAGGTAGAATGATTTGAACTTCAAAGTGGAAAATCAGCATCTAATAAATAAGTGATGACAGCGATTTTACAACCTTTAACTTCCACTGGTCAGATAATCAGATGCTAAAATACTGAAAAACGATAATTCTGCGCACTCGAAATTCATGTCTAATTCCTTAAAACCGCATAACGTATTCATTTATGGGAATACTCAAAAATTTCCCTGATGGATATCAAAAAATCATATCTTAGTCGCATCAACCCAACTATATGAACAACATTAAACGCATCGGTTTCCTCTTAGGACCTCTATCATTTATCCTGATTTTATTGTTTTTTAAGCCTGAAGGATTATCTCCAGAAGCCAGAGCTATATTGGCATCCACAGCTTGGATAGCCCTTTGGTGGATTACCGAAGCGATTCCGATTGCAGTTAATGCCTTATTGCCGATTGTGCTTTTTCCATTATCTGGCGGATTGGATCTGGGTACGACCACCGAATCTTTCGGACATAAATACATTTTTTTATATATGGGCGGATTTATCATCGCCATCGCGATCGAGAAATGGAACCTTCATAAGCGGATTGCGCTCAATATCATCAATGTAATTGGCTCTGACATCAAGAAAATAATTCTCGGGTTTATGGTGGCCACGGCATTTTTGAGCATGTGGATTTCCAACACAGCTACAGCTGTGATGATGTTGCCCATCGGTATCGCCATTATCACACAACTCAAGGATAATCCGAATACCATTGAAAACGAAACGCGTTTGTTTGGAAAAGCGCTCATGCTCGCCATTGCGTATAGTGCTTCTATTGGCGGGATTGCAACCTTGATTGGGACGCCTCCCAACTTAGTTTTGGCAGGTGTAGTCTTAAATACCTACGGATATGAAATTACCTTTTTACAATGGTTTATGTTTGGATTTCCCATCTCTGTACTATTGCTTTTAATCTGCTGGAAATATTTGACCACATATGCCTTCAAATTTGAACAGAAAGAATTCCCTGGAGGCAAAACTGAAATCAAGCGCTTATTAAAAACCTTAGGAAAAATCACTTATGAAGAAAAAATGGTGGCTATTGTTTTTGGCACCACCGCATTCTTTTGGATTACGCGTTCGCTTCTTTTTGATAAATTAATTCCGAAATTGGATGATACGATTATTGCCATCATTTTCGCCATTGTATTGTTTCTTATTCCTTCTAAAAACAAAAAACACAAACTGATGGCTTGGGAAGATGCTGTGAAATTACCTTGGGGTATTATTTTACTTTTCGGTGGTGGGATGGCCATTGCCAGCGGATTTGAAACGAGCGGCTTAGCAGTTTGGTTGGGGAATCAAATGACGACTTTTTCAGGTCTATCGACTTTTCTTCTTATTTTAATGCTCATTACAGCGGTCAACTTTTTAACCGAAATCACTTCCAATTTGGCCACTACGGCGATGTTATTACCTGTATTGGCGCCGATGGCTATGACCGTCGATATCCATCCGTTTATTTTGATGGTCGCGGCTGCGGTTGCTGCGTCTTGCGCATTTATGTTACCGGTGGCAACGCCTCCTAATGCGGTTGTTTTTGGCTCTGGTTACCTGAGGATTCCGGATATGGTCAGCAAAGGGTTTATGATGAATATTATATCGATTATTGTTTTGACTTTGTTTGTGTATTTCGTCTTGCCTATCCTTTGGGATTTGATACTAGAAGGGTTTCCGGAAGATTTTAAAAGTTGATTTTTTTTGACACTAATTTCACTAATTAACACAAACGACTCCATTTCAATAGAACGCTGACCTGCCCGTCCGTTCAGGCGGGTGACGCTGATTTTTGCTGATGTTCACTACACGTTATTACACAGAGTTACACGGAGATTTCACAGAGTCTCACGGAGAATTTTGAATATGCTGGTACTCCTACCAATCCCTAACACCTCATTCCTAATGCCTTTTTTCTTTGTGTCTCCCCGCCTCCGCGAGAAATTTTAATTCTTATTAATTTCCTTCACAAACTCCAAAGCGCGTTTCTCATTATAATAAACCCCGCCGCGCTGAATAAAGCCGACATGACCTCCATATTGTGGCATTTCTAAATACAGATTGGGATTGTTTTTTGCGTCTTTTACAGGAAAGCATTCTGGGGTTAAAAACGAATCGTTCAAGGCGTTGATGATAAGGCTTGGCACTTTCACATGAGGCAGAAACTGAAGACAACTGCTTTTTCTATAATAATCTAAGGCATTTTTGAATCCGTGGGCTCTTGAGGTATAGACTTCATCAAAATCGTGCAGCGTTTTGATGGTCTTAATTTCTTCTAGAGATAATTTATCGGGAAACTTAGCCTGTTTTACTTTCAGACTTTCTATCAAACTATCTCTAAATCGGTCATGAAAAGGTTTATTCAAAAAACTGTGCAATTGTTTCGAAGAATGTTCCAAACTACAAGGCACGGAGACTGCGATACATCCTTTAACTTCAGATGGCAGATCATCGCGTTCGCCCAAATATTTTAATGCCATATTTCCACCTAAACTGATACCTTTCAGATAAACTTCAGTATAATTTTTATCCTTGATCGCGTGCATCACAATGGTATGCAAATCGTCCGTTGCGCCAGAATGGTAGGCATAATACTTTCGGTTGGGTTCGCCGCTATTTCCCCTGAAATTGACACTAAGCGCATCAATCCCATTTTGATTGAAGAGTTTTGCTGCACCTGTGAGATAAGGTCGTTGGGCATGACCTTCCAATCCGCTGAGTAAAATAATAACCTTATCGGATTTTTGATCCGCGTAACTCCAATCTAAATCGATAAAATCGCCATCTGCCAATTCCATCCGTTCCCGCGATTGTTTTATTTGGACTTTTCGGATCAATCCGGAATATACGGTGGCGACAAATGCTTTTCTGAAATAGAAAGGTGGTTTAAATGTGGAATCGATAATGGGCATTAGGTTGTATGTTGTTTAGATGTTTGTTATTAAGTTGGATGCATTCCGCAGAGTTTCCCTGAGGAATTACAGAGATTCACGGAGTTTTTTATTCGACTGCAACGCTGGTAAACTTGAAGTCCTTTCCATTGAATAAACCTTTATCGCTGAGTTTTAATGCTGGGATTACTAAAAGTGCCATAAAAGATAAAGTCATATACGGTGTTTTCAAAGTACTTCCCAACTGTTTTGCCATCTCGTCTAACGCAGCATATTGTTTTCCTATGGTTTCACCATCTTGATCGCTCATGATTCCTGCAACTGGTAAGGGCAAAATCTGTACTTCAGAATCAGAAACGGCACAAATTCCGCCTTTGTTTTCAATCAGCAAATTCACGGCTTTACAAATGGCATCATCTGAAACGCCGACCGCAATAATATTATGTGAGTCGTGACCTACAGAACTCGCAATCGCACCGGTTTTTAATCCGAAGTTCTTAATAAACGCCATAGAAGGCGGCTGATCTTGATAACGATTAACCACGGCCATTTTTAAAATATCCTTTTCTAAGTTTGACACGAGATTGCCATCTTCAATCAAACTATCAGCTATCATTTCATTGGTAACCAATTGACCTTCCAAGGCTTCAATCACACGGATTTTTTTGGAGGCAGATTCAAATTTAAAATCGCCTATTTCCTTTTTAGAGGTATTGAAATTATTGAGATTTTTAAAAGCTATTTTCTCAATGAGAGAAGTTCCGTTATCATATACTAATTGGCCGTCAATATAGGTTTGCAAGGTTTTAAATGTTTTTAAATCATCCACAACAATCATATCAGCTGCATCTCCTACATTTAAAGTACCTACATCCAAACCATAATGTTTTATAGGATTGAGGCAAGCCACTTGAAGAATTTTAAAAATATCCATGTCTTTTGCAACAGCTCTCGCACACAGTTTATTGATATGATGCAATAGTAAATCATCAGGATGTTTGTCATCGCTACAAAACATCATGTTCTCATAATGTTCGGGCAGTAAATCGATCAAGGATTCAAAATTTTTGGCGGCACTTCCTTCTCTAATCAGGATTTTCATGCCTTTTTGTAGTTTTTCCAAACCTTCTTCATAGGTAAAACACTCGTGATCGGTGGTAATTCCTGCGCTAATATATTTTGTTATGTCATCCCCTAAAACTCCGGGTGCATGACCATCTACAGGTTTATTATGATGTTTTGCCCAAGCGATTTTTTTCATCACTTCAGCATCGTCAAAAAGCACTCCTGGATAATTCATCATTTCAGCCAAATACTTAATGTCCGGATTTTCGAGTAGTTTTTTGACGCCTTCAGCATCTATAATAGCGCCCGCCGATTCAAAATCAGTCGCCGGCACACATGAAGGCGCACCGAAATTGAATTTAAACGGGACTTTTTTGCCATTGGCAATCATAAATTCGACACCTTCAACACCCAGAACATTTGCTATTTCATGCGGATCAGACACTGTCGCCACGGTACCATGTTTTACTGCTAAAGGCGCAAATTCACTGGGCACCAACATGGAGCTTTCAATATGGATGTGTGCATCTATAAAACCTGGGAGAATATAGTGATCAATATTGTGATGCATCGCTTCAATGCGCTCTATTTTCCCATTTTGAATAGTGACTTCGCCTCTAAAAATTCGTTTGTTATGGATATCGACTATTTGACCTTGCAACTTCATTTATCGTAATTCTATTTTTAAAATATTGGTGGTGTTTTCTGTGACTTTAAAACGGTCATCAGCTCGTTTTCCGATGACCCAAACGACCTCTTCTCCAGAAAAAAGAATCCAAATATGCTCCTTTTCAATTAAAGACAGTTTTTCATCTTTAAAATATTTGCTCAACTTTTTCTTGCCGTTCATTCCCAACGGATAGAAGACATCGCCTTCCTGCCATTTCCGAAGGGTTAAAGGAAATTTCACTTGATCAGCATCGGCATAAATAGTATTCTTTGAGGTTTCTGAGATCGCATCAACTTGGTCGAAAAACAAATGACCAACTAACGTTTTAACTTCTCGATCTTCTATTAAGATTGAAATGGGATTTTCTTGAGATGCTGAATCAATTTCGCTCAGCAACAAAAAATCGCGATCTTTTAGCAATCGATGGGTTGAAGAAAACACTTGTTTTCCGGATTGGGCATCCAATAAATGAACCACATCATGCCACGCCGTAAAATTAAAATCCTTTAATAATTGGTAGAGATAGGCTTTGGGATTGGAGAGCTTTTTTATTTTTTTAATGTTCAGTTTTATCTGATTATCGGCCACTTCAACAACTTTTTTCTGCACTTCAAGAACGGCATCTTCAATAAGATCCTGACTGTCTTGCAAATTGGAAATAGTGGTTTTAAAATTTTGAAGCAGCTGCGGATTCATCTGTTTTAAAATCGGAATAATATCATGGCGTAATTTATTCCTCAGATATTTTGTTGACGCATTGCTGCTGTCTTCTCGCCATTTCATATGTTCAGAAATGGCATATTTCTCAAGCGTTTCTCTTGAAAACGGCAATAAAGGCCGTACGATTTTGTCCGATACTTCAGGAATTCCTGTTAAACCTTCCAATCCGGTGCCTCGCGTTAAATTGATCAGGAAAGTTTCAAGATTATCATCGACATGATGTGCGGTTAGGATATAATCAAAATTTAGCTGTTCTGCCAATTCAGAAAACCAATTATAACGCAGTTCACGAGCAGCCATTTGAATTGAAATGCCTTCTTCTTCGGCATAAACTTCTGTTTCAAAACTTTCTATAAAAATCTCCAGTTCTAAATCTTCTGACAACGCTAACACAAATTCTTCATCGGCATCACTTTCTGCACCTCTTAAATTAAAATTACAATGTGCAAAAGACACTTTTAAATCTAATTTATGGCATAAATGTGCTAACACCACACTGTCCAATCCACCAGAAATCGCCAAGAGCAATCGGCTATCTTTAAGAAAATCTAAATCTGCGTCGAGATGTTGTCGAAAAGCCTGTAACATTAGTTGAATTTTAAATTGTCGATCATTTTATGAAGACTTTCTTTTTGAAGATCATCATTATATGAAATGACCATAGCAATGGCAAATCCGTTATCAAAAGCTACAAAAAACTCTTGCGTGATGTCATAATCTGGACTAAAAACTTCCATGCTGGCAAATTCTTTACCGCCAATAGTTATAGAGTTGGGCTTCTCTTTGTAAACAAAATTCAACGGCCCTGAGTCCAGCATACTTTTAGTTTCATTAATATAATCTTTCGGCGTCTTTATCTGCGGTAAACTTTTAAGATTTTCCGCATTGATAATCAATGAAGGATTAAACTCAGAAACCGTCCCCTTTGGAAACTTAAATATGGCAAACAACTCCGCAAAATTAACTTCGGATGCTTTCGAAGTTGCTTTCAAATTTTCATTATCCCCATTCACAAACTCTCGAACTTGTTCAGTCATTTCGGTCATTTGTTCTCTTGATTTAGGGCTCCAATCTTTGTTATAGGACAATTCTAAATTGAAAAACTTATTGCTGTAGACGCCGTTCTCAATTGTACCATAATCAAAGTTTTCTGGGATTTTATTTTCTTCCTTACAAGACGATAATAGCAAAACAACACACAGACTTAGGATAATTGTTTTCATAGTTTTCTATTAAATATAGTTAGTTTTCTAACACTTCTCTCATCGCTTTCGCCTTGATCAAGCATTCCTCATATTCCTTTAAAGGATCACTTTTGGCAGTAATGGCGCCACCTACGGAATAAGAAACATAGTGGTTTTCGGCATTATATAAGATACTTCTGATGACGACGTTAAAATCGAAATCGCCAGCTGGATTGAAATAACCAATAGCGCCAGAATACAATCCGCGTTTGGTTTCTTCAAGATCTTCAATGATTTTCATGGCAGAAACTTTCGGCGCTCCTGTCATGCTCCCCATCGGGAAAGTACTTTTTAAAATAGATACTGGAGCTGTTTTTTCGTCAACAATTGACGTGATCGTCGAGATCATTTGATGCACTTGCTCAAAGGTGTAAACTTCACAAAGTTCTTCGACCCTCACACTGCCTTTAATAGCGGTATGTGATAAATCATTGCGTACTAAATCGACAATCATGATATTTTCACTGCGTTCCTTCAAATCATTTTTGAGCTCTTGTTTTGAATTATCATCCGCAATAAGATCTGTTGAACGTTTTGCAGTTCCTTTAATTGGTTGTGAAATTACTATCGTATCCTTCTTTTTCAAATAACGTTCTGGAGATGCTGATAAGGCATAATTATGATGATTTTTGAAAAACGTAGCAAATGGTGCTTTTGAAATGGCATTCAACTTTTGATAGGTTTCAAAGGGATCAATGGTTGTATTTTCAGCATAAAATTCCTGACAAAAATTAGCCTCATAAATATCGCCTCTGTGGATATGTGCCAGCATTGCATTGACCTTTTCAAAATACTGATCTTTGGTCACTCGTAAATTGATGTTGATTTTCTCTAAAACGACAATATTTTCAATGTTGGATAATTCTTCGATTTCTTTCAAATCAGATTCAAATTCGTCGTCCACCATCCTCAGATAGTGCATGTCCACTTGATCGCCTTTGATCAAAACTATTTTTTTGGGTTGAAAAAAGAACAATTCCGGAAAGTTTAAACCGTCAAAATTAGTCGATTGTAGATTTTCGAGATCATTTTTTAAATCGTAAGTCAAATAGCCGAAAATCCAATCATTAGTCAGGGTTTGATATTCCTGCAATTTGTCAAAAGCTTGCTGACTATCTGTAGAAATGCAGGTAAACGCATCGACCGCCAAAACCACATCATAATCGCTGTATTTTTGATCATGACTGTTGGAGTCCAACCAAACGACTTCTTCAAATTGCTGACTCCATTGCAAGAGCTGGCTTTTAAAGTTTGGCGTTTTTATCGTAAAAGTATGCTGTGTTCTCAAAATTCAATTTTCCGAAGTAAAGTTAATGAGATTCTACAAACTAAATCAGAAGTTCGTATTTTAGTTGAAAATATCAAAACCATGTTTAGCTTAAAAAATGCGCTTTTAAAAATATCCGTTCATCCGGTGGGCGCCGAATTACGAAAAATTTCTTCTGTAAAAAATGTTAATGAGTTTATGTGGAATGGTAATCCGGATATTTGGAATGGTCATGCACCCAATTTATTTCCTATTGTTGGTGGGTTAAAAGATGGTGAATATCTACATGGAACGGATATTTATAAACTATCTAGGCACGGATTTGCCAGAAACAACGACGATTTTGTGCTTTCCGAAAAAAACAATGATCAGCTTACGTTCACATTGAAATATTCAGAAGAAACTTTACTAAGTTATCCTTTTAAATTCGAATATTCAGTGTCCTATGAATTGTTGAAAAATACAATAAAAATCACTTATGAAGTAAAAAATATTGATGATAAAACCATTTATTTTTGTCTTGGTGGTCATCCTGCTTTCAAATGTCCTGTGTATCCTGATGAGAATTATGACGACTACAATTTGAAGTTTGAATATCCAGAAACTTCTCAAACACACTTACTTAATTTGAATACCGGTTTGTTTACCGGTCAAACAGAAGCTACATTTAATACGCCAAACACCATTGACCTCAATTACCATTTATTTGATAAAGACGCGCTTGTTTTTAAGGATTTAAAATCGAAGAAAGTCACCTTGGAAAGCAAAAAACATGGCGAAATTTTGAGTGTTAAATATCAAGACTTTCCTTTTCTGGGAATTTGGGCAAAACCAAATGCCGACTTTGTATGCATTGAACCTTGGCAAGGTTTGGCAGATTCTGAAAACAGCAATCAGATTTTAAAGGACAAAGAAGGGATTGTAGCTTTAGAGAAACATAAGACCTACTCCGCCTCGTACACCATCGAAATACACGAAACGCATTTAGTATAAGTTGAATTTTAGCTTTAACTTTGCAGCTTGGAAAAAAGTACAAAGTACGAAGTACAGAGTTCTTAATACTTAATTCTTGATACTCTAATAACATCTTAACAACAAACACACCTTGAGTTTTAAAAACCTAAATTTAAATACCCCGTTATATAACGCCTTAGACGATTTAGGGTTTACCACACCTACTCCTATTCAGGAAGAAGCTTTTAATGTGGTGGCTTCCGGTAAAGATGTGGTAGGAATTGCGCAAACTGGTACTGGTAAAACCTATGCCTATATGTTGCCCATTCTTAAAAATCTGCCGTTTGCAAAACAGGACAATCCGAGGGTTATGATTATGGTTCCCACTCGGGAATTGGTCGTTCAAGTGGTTGAGGATATTGAAAAACTTACTAAATACATCAACGTCAGAGTCCTTGGGGTTTATGGTGGCGTAAACATCAACACTCAAAAACAAGCTATTGCACAGGGATTGGATATTGTAGTCGCTACTCCAGGTCGTTTATTTGATTTGGCGGTTAGCCACGTGCTACAGTTGAAATCCATTCAAAAAATGGTCATTGATGAAGTGGATGTCATGCTCGATTTAGGTTTTAGACATCAGCTTTTAAATATTTTTGACATCTTGCCTGAGCGTCGTCAGAACATTATGTTTTCAGCAACCATGACTGATGATGTTGATGAATTAATTACCAATTTTTTTACAGCTCCAGTAAAAGTAACCGTTGCAGTTTCGGGAACACCTTTGGAAAACATCACTCAAGAGCGTTATAATGTACCTAATTTCTATACCAAAGTAAATTTGTTGGAACATTTGCTTCGCGATAAAGAAACCTTCAACAAGGTCTTGATTTTTGTCGCTTATAAAAAAATGGCCGATCTTTTATTCGACAAAATCGAAGAGATTTTCCCGAATGAAGTTTGTGTCATTCATTCCAATAAAACTCAAAACTATAGACTTCGAAGCATAGAGCAGTTTAGAGAAGGTACTAATCGCATCTTGATTGCTACCGATGTAATGGCGCGTGGACTGGATATTGATCATGTGAGTCACGTTATCAATTTTGACACGCCACACTTTCCAGAAAACTATATGCATCGTATCGGTCGAACCGGTCGTGCTGAACGCGAAGGCCATGCCCTTATGTTTTCTACGGAAGTGGAACAGGAATTTGTGTCATCTATTGAGGACTTGATGCAAATGGAAATTCCATTAAAAGAAATCCCTGAAGACGTTACCATTTCTACCGATCTTATTGAAGAAGAACGTCCGCAGAATAAAGAACGCAACAATCCTATAAAGCGACGTGATGAGGATATTGCTGGCCCCGCTTTTCATGAGAAAAAAGAAAAAAACAAAAAAGAAAACTTAGGAGGATCCTACCATCGAGATCTAGCCAAAAAATATAAGAAGCCTAAAACGAGAGGTGATAAAAATTTTAATAAAAGAAATAATAAAAAATAGTAAAAATGCCATCTAGATTCCTTTACATTTTAACAACGTTTATCCTTTTTAGCTTCAATAGTCAAGCTGCTTTAAAATGGGGTGCTACAGGACACCGCGTTGTGGGCGCTATTGCCGATCAATACATTACAAATAAAACGAAACGCCAAATAAAAAAGATATTAAACCATCAATCGTTGGCCTTGGTGTCTACTTTTAGCGATGATATTAAATCAGATCCACGTTATAAAGAATTTGAATCTTGGCATTATGTGAATATGGACTTTGACCAGACTTATGAAACCTCCAAAAAGAATCCGGCAGGCGATTTGGTCACTGGAATTGCCTATTGCAAAACCGTTATTAAAGATCCGAATGCCACAGATGCCGACAAAGCATTTTATTTAAAAATGTTAGTGCATCTCGTAGGCGATTTGCATCAACCACTGCATATTGGTCGTTTAGAAGACCGCGGCGGGAACGATATTAAAGTACACTGGTTTTATAAAGACACCAACCTTCATAGAGTTTGGGACAGCCAAATGCTTGATGGTGACAAGATGAGTTATAGCGAATTTGCTGCAAATGCAGACTTCCTTTCAAAAAAACAAGTCAAGTTTCTTCAACAAGGTTCTGTTATTGATTGGGTTAATGAAACTCAAAATCTGGCCAAAACGATTTATGCTTCCGTTGGGCCAGGCGAAAATTTAAGTTATGCGTATTCTTATAAATTCATGGACGTAGCACGCAGCCAATTGCAAATTGGTGGGATTAGATTAGCGAAGGTCCTGAATGAGTTATTTTAGTTCGAAATAAATATTCTGAAAATTAAATCATAAAGCTCTGCTTAATCGAAGGGCTTTTTTTATGAATAATTGAGCGCGTTTGAATTGAAGTTAGTCTAATGCCTCTTTTTTAAACGCAAGGGGCGTAATGGATTTTCGCAAAAGATCGCCAAGAAATTTTATAACCTTGCGAACAATGCGCTTTTGCTTTGGGTTTAAATTAGAGTGCTCCATTTCGTTTAAAGTTTCTTTTTAAACAAAAGCCGCTCTAAGGTTTTTCGCAAAGAACGCTATGAAATCTTATAAACCATACGCTTTTGCCTTGAAACATGATAAATAAATGAATTGTGATGGTCCCAACGAAACCCTTAATAGCCCTTAACTTAATGGTTTGGTTTTTAATTTTTGAAGCATTAAGAAATTTACGTGGTGTTTATTTTAATCGAACATTTATAAGGCATTTGAGTTTTTGCGATTTCCTTGACAGCCCATTTTTAAATGCAAGGCACGAAAATACTTTTCGCTAAGGTTCCGCTGAAATTCCAAAATATTCTCATAAACACAATATTTAGGATTGATCTGTTCAATTTAATATGGTCTTAGAATCTGACATGAAGTGAAGAAGTTTTTTTCGCTACCCGCCTCAATCAATCTTCATATTTAGTAGTAATATATAGAATTCCGTTTTGAATACTATCTATGAGATAAGAAACATTTTTCACCTCATTAACGGGTATTTCCAAATATCTGGCAAAATTGACACCGCCAACTGAACAATAAATTAAAGAATCATCTTTTAAAGGGTCAAAATTCAGAACTTGATATTCGGAGGTGTCTCTCGGTTTAAGATCTTGAAAATTCATTGAAAATAACATCACGTTAGTAAAATGTTCTTCACTGAGATTTATTACCCTTATCTTGGTTTTTTGTACCTTATGAATCCCTTCTTTGCTTGAACAAAAAGCACAAAGTCCCAATACCCCTACAATAAGCAAAATTTTCATCGGATTAAAGAATTAAGTAAAAGCTTTAAATTACTGCCGGCTATAAAATAAGGATTAAATATAAATATTTTAAATGCCTTGGCCATAGCATTTTATAGTAATAACCAAATAACTTTTGTTTATGCTATATTTTAAAAAATTTGGGATATATTTATCTTTAAATATTGATGTGCACTTGAGTTTATCCAACATTAATCTGCCGAATAAAATGAGCCTAGAATTATTACAATAATAAAAGTACTTCAAGTAATTTCTTTTGGAAACAGCTCTCTAGCTTAAAAAAATAGCACAGTTAAAATATCTGACATGAAAATTTCTTTTTTTGTTGTATTACAATTATTGAGTTCTGGCCTATACAGTCAAGTAAATATAACAGGAACCGTTTTAGAATTTAACAATACTCAGAAGGACAAAGTGCTATCGGAAGTAAATATTGTATGGCTAAATAGTACGATAGGCACGACTACCAATTCTAAAGGAGAATTTAGCCTCGCATTTAACAAAGAATTTAAAAAACTTGTTGTGAGTTATGTAGGATATAGAACTGATACCATAATTGTTAATAGACCAAATTTGGGAAAAATATGGCTACATGCCAATTTGGACCTAGAAGAAGTGGTATTGAATAAAAAAATAAACTCCATCAGAAAATCGTTATTTAATGTACAAAATGTAGTGACTGTAGATAGCAGGGAAATGTTAAAGGCGGCATGTTGTAATTTGTCCGAAAGCTTTGAAACGAATCCTGCCGTAGATGTAAACATTTCAGATGCCGTTACCGGAGCCAAGCAAATCCAGATGCTAGGTTTAAACAGTCCCTATTTATTGTTTACCCAAGAAAATATACCATCTATTCGGGGTGCTTCTCAAATATATGGACTTTCCTTTATTCCAGGTTCTTGGACAGAAAGCATTCAAATTACCAAAGGTTCTGGAAGCGTTGTGAATGGTTTTGAGAGTATTTCCGGCCAAATAAATAGTGAATTGGTAAAACCATTAACTGATAGGAATGTTTTTTTGAATATGTATGCTAATAATTATGGACGGTATGAGCTAAATGCGCGATACAATAAGAAATTTTCCAATAAATTAGCGACTGGATTGTATGTACACTCAAATCTTAGAAATGGTGTAATAGACCGGAACTCTGATAATTTTTTGGATGCTCCGCTTGCGAAGCAACTGAACTTTATGAATAGATGGCAATTTTTGGATCCTGAGAAAGGATGGGTCAGTTTCTTTACAGCGCAACTCCTATTCGATGAAAAACAAACTGGGGAGAAAAACTTTGATTCAAAAACAGATAAATTCACAAACAATGCATGGGGAAGTGAGGTGAAATCGAACAGACTCGACCTCTCTGCCAAGGTGGGCTACGTTTTTCCAGAATTACCATATCAAAGCTTTGGATATCAAACGGCCTTTAGCTATCACGACCAAAACTCCTATTACGGTTATAATATATACGATATTCAACACACGTCCTATTATTCAAATGCCATTTTTAACAGTATCATCGGAGGTTCGCACAATAAGTTCAAAACAGGGCTCAGCTTTACCTATGATCATTTTAACGAAAAAGTAAACAACCACAACTTTGACAGACAAGACAATTCATTAGGCGCCTTCTTTGAATACACCTATGATAATCTTGAAAAACTGAGCTTTGTTGCAGGAATTAGAGCCGACAATCACAATAGGCTAGGGAGTTTTATTACGCCTCGCTTGCACGTACGACATTCCCTTTGGAACAAAGCCAGCCTACGGTTCTCTGCTGGCAGAGGAAAAAGAGCTGCCAATATATTTGCTGAAAACCAGCAACTTTTTGCTTCCTCTAGGGCAATACATATTATTCCCAATAATGGAAACCTCTATTCTCTAAATCCAGAAATTGCTTGGAATACCGGTCTTGGTTTTGTCCAAAAATTATATCTATGGAACAGGGCAATGGACTTTTCAGTAGATTACTATATAACTGATTTTAAGGATCAGGTCATAGTCGATTGGGAAAACCCACAGGAAGTATCCTTCTATAACCTGAAAGGAAAGAGTATTTCAAAAAGTTTACAAGTAGATTTAAATTATGAAATAATCCAAAATCTTAACGTTAGACTCACCTATAAATATTATGATGTGAAAATAAACTACTTATCTGGTACATTAGAAAAACCATTGCAGCCAAAACATCGTTTTTTCACTAATCTAGGTTATGAAAGCATCAAAAAATTTAGAGAAGGCCAATGGAAAATGGATTTCACTCTACATTGGACAGGTGAACAAAGGTTGCCAAACACCTCGACAAATCCTGTAGAATATCAGCTTGTTCCATTTTCTAAACCTTATAGTATTATAAACTCCCAACTAACGCGGGTCGTTAATGAAAAGCTAGATCTTTATTTAGGAGGCGAGAACATGGGAAATAGTGTACAAAAAAAGCCTATCATTAGTGCCCAGGATCCGTTTGGCCTTTATTTTGACAGTACTATATTATATGCTCCGGTATTAGGAGAAACCTATTACGTTGGGTTTAGATACAAACTGAGATAAAATCCATCTTTAAAAGATACGCCTGCAAATAAGAAAATGACTCATTGGATATTTATAATCAAGACAATGAGAGTTATGCTCAAAACACTAAATCATTATTCAAGTAATAATAACTATTTTTTAAAAAACGAAAAAAAAAGAAATTATGGGAAGATCAATCAACATTAAAAGTATATTCTTAATCGTCACTGTTTGTTTTTTGAGCATTAATGTAAATGCCCAGGGTAAGGACAAAAACAAAAAAATAAGTATCGAGGTTAAGGGAAACTGTGGTATGTGCAAGTCGCGAATTGAAAAAGCTTCATCGCATGTAAAAGGAGTAAAATATGCCAATTGGGATATTCCCTCAAAGCAGCTGACCTTGATATTGGATGAAAATAAATGTACGCCTCTTGATATTAAAAAAGCAATAGCTTTAGTAGGACATGATTCAGATACAGAAAATGCAAGCGACAAGGTCTATAACAACCTACCTCCTTGTTGTAAATTTAGAGATCCCAATAGCTTGCATATGGACCACAATAACAAGCATTAAGAAGCTATTATATAAATAAGATTAACCTTTTTTTGGTTCCATAAAAGACCGCTTTAAATTGTTCAAAATAACGAAAGTGTCTCAATACTTCCGGAACCCTTGTAAGATTTGAATATTTGAAGATCATTCTTGAACAGGAGACCGAGAAGAAAGTATGAAAAAAACCGTTTCAATCAATTCTGAGACGGCTTCGTTATTTTAAGTTTTATGCGTATTACATTTTTATAACGCGCTTCGCCAATAGAATTTTGCCATCCGCATCTACCACACTTATAACATAAAAGCCAGGGGAAAGTCCATATAATTTATTTATAATTATGGTATTAGTATTATGAAAGGCTTCCTCTCTAATCACCCCCCCCATCATATTGTATACCGCTACAGTACAATTGGTATTCTTATTGAGCTTAATGGTAATCTTATCTGAAAATGGATTTGGATAACTGTCTATAATTATAGGTGTATCATCTTTATTATCTTCCTCCCATATAATTGCGGTGTTGATGTTTTCATCATAATTATATGGGTTTTTCGCTCTAACTTTGTTTTGAGGCCTTTGCTGAGTAGTGGCAACATCTATGGATGCAACAAATTTAGAGCCAGAATCTGCCACAAAACCAGGCAGTAATTTGATTTCGTTTACCGACTCGATTCTACAATTTGCACCCTCTGGAATAATAAAATTGTTACCAACTTCTATCCGATATTGGTAATAAAAAATCTCTTCAGGTCTATACGTATTGCTCACAATATAATTGTTGAGTTTTGCCAATCCGTCAGATCCATAGAAAACTCCCAATGACCTCGTATCTGTAATGTCGTTGGGATTTACCAAGGGCAAAGTTTGTCCATTGAAAACATAAGTCCCATCATATCGTAACATGGAAGTGGTTATATATGCGGAATTATGATGGATTTCTTCCCAATTGTACCAAATAAAATCGGCATATACATGATGGAAATAAAATATAGGATCTCTTGGTGATAAAGGAGTGGGCATTGCACCTCCTGTCCAAACATGTGCCCCTCTATGAACGTTTCTCCTTTCAAACTCATTAGAAAACTGGAAGAAATTTGAAATACCATACAAAACGCTTACCTCCGATGGTGTAGGCAGTGGACCATCATGCCCTAGCCTTCTACGCAAATCCCAATTGGTATTAAAACTGCCCATGAAATTTTCATCCCATAGAGCCGAATTCAAGGCTTGATCATTTGTAGTATTCCAAAACGCTAGGCTTATTTTAGGATTTATATTTTGTACCGCCTGCTCCATTTCGAACATTTGCCGTCTATGCCAAGCCAAAAATATCTCACGCTCCGCTTCGTCGGGAAGATTAAAGTGCAAATCCAGACGTGTTGGATCAATGGTATTGTCAAAATTAAAATATTGGCTATGAAAAACGGCCAGATCATTAAACAAATCAGGTCCATTCCTTAATTCATAAAAAGCATTTACAAGTGCAGTCTTCTCATAATTGGTCATTTCCTGATAATTCTTCCGAATACTTTGCGCGCTTAAGCTATGGGCAAAACATAAAAGAATTAATATTCTATAAATCTGTTTCATCTTTAATTTAGCTGCTAAGCTTATTTATGGTTTTCTTTAAAGAATTGCTCCAACTTCATTAATTTATCGGCAATTGAATCTATTCGCTTATTTTCTTGTTCCAGTCTCTGTATCTTCTTTTCTTGATCTATAGCATACAAAGTGAGCTCTTCTATTTTTCGCAACAATTTAGCATTCATCTTTCCTATGTCTATACCCTCTTTTGCTACCTCTTGGGCACTCGGCATATTTAGTAAATACCCTTTTTGCAGAATGTGTTTCTCTACCTCTTTTAATGAAGGCAGTATATAATCTTCTTCAAAAACATAATCAGGCCAGTTTACCTTTAATTTCACATTCACTTCTTCAGCAACCATTTTTCCCGCCACTGCAAGCCTATATCCATGTGTATCGACAGTGCCAATTCCCACGTTTCGATCTGCGAACAAATCCCTTGCCTTCCAATCCACAGTTATTAAGTTTGAGTTTTCAGAAGTATAATCAATTATTCCGGCACTACCAGTTGTGGTAACATTTACGGTGTTGCTCGATGGTGAAACATTCCCCGCGGCATCCCTAGCCGTTACCGTAAAAGAATAGGCAGTACCCTGTGTAAGCCCTGTCACATTAAAGTTAGTTGCACCGGTAGTTGTACCTACACTTGTGCCGTTCCTTAATATCGTATATCCCGTAACACCAACATTGTCCGTTGATGTTGTCCATGAAAGGTTGGTTGTAGTGTTAGTTGTACCGCTGGCAGTCAAATTACTTGGTGCCGTAGGAGCTTGGGTATCTCCCCCTAATAGTGTAGTTACGTTTGCAATATTACTCACTTGGGAAACGTTCCCTGCGGCATCTCTGGCAGTTACCGTAAAGGCGTAGGAAGTACCCTGTGTAAGTCCTGTTACATTAAAGCTAGTAGCACCAGTAGTTGTACCTATACTAGTGCCGTTTCTCAATATGGTATATCCAGTAACTCCAACATTGTCCGTTGATGCCGTCCATGAAAGGTTGGTAGTAGTAGTAGTTGTACCGCTGGCAGTCAAATTACTTGGTGCCGTAGGAGCTTGGGTATCTCCCGCTAACAGTGTAGTTACATTAGCAGTATTACTCACTTGGGAAACATTCCCTGCGGCATCTCTGGCAGTTATCGTAAAAGAGTAGGAAGTGCCTTGGGTAAGGCCTGTTACATTAAAAGTAGTAGCACCAGTAGTTGTTCCTATACTTGTGCCGTTTTGCAAAATAGAATATCCAGTAACTCCAACATTGTCCGTTGATGCAGTCCATGAAAGATTGGTAGTAGTGGTAGTTGTTCCACTGGCAGTTAAATTACTTGGTGCCGTAGGAGCTTGGGTATCTGAAACCCCAGTAGGAAGAATAGAAACATTGTCTATAAGAATTGTATTTCCTGCAATCAGCTTTGTGGCACTACTATTAGTATAAGCTACTATTGTAGGATTTGTGGAAGTGGCCGTTACATTAAATACATATTCCCTCCAAACAGTGCCCGATATTGGAGTGGTATCCCATCCAGAGAGACCTGTCCAAACCGCAAAAGCACCGCTAGAATTATTATTTACTCTAGGTCCATATTTAGCCCAAATACGCACTGTATAGGCTTGTCCTATGACTGCCGAAAAACGATAACTCACTGTTCGCCCGTCATTGGCTGTAGATACAGCCTTTATTGCATAACTCCCCAGCTGTGGATCGCTGGAGTCGGAGGTCAATGTGGCCAATCCGGTCCAACCAGACGTACTGTTAGCTTCATTATTAACGGATGCGGCATTGGCGCTGCTATGCAAATCTTGAGCGCTAAGTCTGGCCGTTAATGCAAAAACAAGGACAGTTAAAAACTTAGTTAAGTTCATTTGAAAAATATTTACGTGAAACAAATTTAGGGGAGTGGCTATTCAACTTCAAATTTAATTATAGTTTCACGAAAAACCATTTTAAATCGCTGAAATGCAATTAATTAAGCACAAAATACAAACTCTCTGAGTTCTTATCAGATCAACGTCTAGAAAAATTTAAAAACAATATTAAGCATACCTAAATCTAATCAAAAAATAAAAACAACACTTCAAATAATTAAATTTAGTAAAGTGGATTCTCCAATTTAAAGAACTTAAATTCTCACATTTATGACCATTAAAAATGACCTCTGCTGTTAAATGGGATTCTCTTAACAACAAATCAATACCTTAAATTCGGTTAATATTAAGATTATAATCAGTGTCTTTTCATACTGTGATGTACAGGTTTTAAAAAGTTTTAATAATCTTCTTCATTTCCCCTATTTTATGGGTTCGGCAAAAAAAATGTTTCATAGAAGCTGCCATTTTTGGTTCCGAGAAGAACGCCCCATGGATCTTAAGTACCATGAAGCATTATGAAAACAGGGCTTTCAGAAAGAAAGATGGTTCTTTTAATATTACGGTATTGCCTGGCATCATGAAAGCGCATATACAATTGACGAGATATATTAAAATAATGGATGCAAATGAAGTACTACAAGTAACACATTTAGAAAAAAATAAGGATACATTCTGGTTATATCCTTTCGGTTATTTTAGTCCCAAGGATATAGAAACGGGGAGAATTTCGGCAACGAGAAACACCTAAACCATCCATCATTTTGCTAATTCTTTACTGCATACAACATCAGAAATAAGACGTAAAACAATGGACGTAATAGGCATTGGACGGACAGAAAAAATCATTGCCTCGCTCCGATTAAGACAACTGCAGACTTTCTAAAAGTCTGTTTGGTCAAAAAACAGGATAAAACTGTCAGAATAATTTTCGCAGAAAAGACCACAATTATTCCCGAAAGTTAGTTTCTAAATTCAGAGAAATCTTTTCAAAGAAGGACAGCCTTTTTCAAATTTGGAAAAGATTGACTTCAGAAAAGACTTTTAAAGGGTATGGTTCCAATCTCTGATCTCGTTATTGACATCCTCACGATTTCTGTTGGTACGTTTTGCAATTCGACCGGTCATGTTATCGAAATCACCTGATTCGTAATCTAAATCTTCATCAGTGATATTGGGATATTTTTTTCTGTAGTCCGATTGGATGTTTTTCCATTGCGTTTCTTTTCTAAGATGGGAATCCTGATTACCTTGACGTGTGTTTTCGTCGTAGCTGACTTCCCCCTGAACGTCATTGGTCAATTTGTTCATGCGGTGGTTAATATCATGAAGACGTTCTGGATCAGGAATCTGAAGCTTAACGTCTTGATCTTTATCGTTTTTACGATTATGTTTTTTCGCGCTCATGAGTTTAGTTTTTATATTACTAATTCGTAAATTTCAATATTTACAGTAGATTTTTGATTGAGCGGTCTTAGTATAATTACATGAAGTTAGTTTTTTTTATCTGCGTTCTTGTCCTCATTAAATGAGACTTTTAACCCAAAAAAAAATTAACATACACCAGATTTATAAATGAACCTTTACGGTTCTAACTTATATAATTTTAATTTTTGATTCTGTTAAGCTCGGCAAAAGTGAATGGCTTCATACTCTAACAACACAAAATCCTATTTTGGTTGGTGGGCAACAATTTAAATAAGGGGACTTCAGAATAGGGAGCGCGTTTTTTCTGTTTTATAGGATATTTCCAAATTTGGTACCGTGCAATTTAACCAAGAATTTGAATTTTGTTAGGAAAGTCAAATTAAATCAAGTCGTTTAAAGGGACTAGGACAGCAGGTGGTATGAAGAAGGATTAATTGATTTCATACGAACACTCTATTTTCAAAAAAGCAAATATCATATTTCCATCTGTCTTAATTCTATTTAAGCCAGCAAGTTAAAAGACAGCTTAATGCCTTCGATGATCATTCCTGTACCAATAATGGCAATAATTAAACCCATTATTTTACCAATTACGGCAATTACATTATAACCTACCAGTTTCACAATATACTTGCTTAATCTAAAGGTCACATAGGTGATTAAACTCATGGATCCGAAAATAGCAATGACTAAAAACACCTGAATAGGCTTCACATTAGACACAAAATTCATCGCAGTCACGATGGTTCCAGGTCCCGCCAAAATTGGAATAGCCAAAGGTGAAACGGCAATATTTTCATCAATTTGTACTTTTTTAAGGCTTTTAATATTGGATTGCTTTGATTGTAGCATGTCAAAACCGATGTAAAATATAAGGATTCCACCAGTAATTTTAAACGCAGGAATACTGATATTAAACAATTCGAAAATATATTTTCCTAATAAAACAAAGACAAGTACAATTATAAAGGCAATAAAATTTGCTCTTTTATTGATATCCCTTTTTGTTTCTTCATCTGCACCTTGGGTTAAGGATAAAAAAACAGTCATGTTTGATATCGGATTGGTAATCGCAAAAAAGCCCGTAAATACGGTAATTGAAAATGTAATTAAGTTATCCATTTATAGTAAAATTTTATTCTTGTAAGAAATATAATTAATGATATAAATCCAAAGTAATTTCAAGTTATTTTGATTATTTCGTTAGATAACTTGATCTGACAATGTAACGCTTAGATTTGAAGAAAGGAGCATACAATCATAAAAAATATCAGTATTTTCCAGGAAAAGAATCAAGACCGCTTCGCTGTTAGAACCAAGAATTAAGACACAAACCGCAAAACACTTAAAACATAGCTTTTATCAATTTATATTTACCAGGAAATTAGTATTTTATTAGCATTTCCCAAAAATGAAAAATGATGACATTAACGAATATAATGTTGAAAATCCTTTATCAGCATTATCTTTTGAAGGCCGACGAAATTTTTAACCAGACAACAATAAAAAAATATTATAATCAGTAAATTGTTTGTCGTTCATTGCAAACCTTTTTAAAATCTGGTAAACGGTGATAGGTTCCAATGAAGACAATTACACATGAAAAACAAAACTGATATAAACTGCTTCTTATGGATGAACTCCCCAGCGTGTTTTATCGGCAAAAGCAAAATCCAGTTTATATTTCTCAGGGATCTCAGCATTAAGCATTGACCCTATTTTTATGGACGGAAATAATTCTTCATAGGTAATCATACTATTGAGGGAAACCCGACGATAAATATGAGAACGCCTTAAATTTTCCGTTTCCGTTACACCAGTTGCTCCCAGAAGTTCAGCGAAATTTTTAAGTGTTGTTTTATGATAATTAGCCACACGAATCTTTTTATCCTCAACAACCAATCCTCTGGTCAGTTTAGGATCTTGCGTTGTAATTCCGGTGGGACATCTATTGGTGTTGCAAAGTAAGGCCTGAATACAACCTAAGGCCATTTTCATACCGCGCGCTTGATAACAGCCGTCAGCCCCCAATGCAATAGCACGCACCATATGAAAAGCGGAAGTGATTTTACCAGAGGCAAGAATTTTAATATGTTGTCGAATATCCAATCCATTGAGGATATTGTGGACAAAATCGAGGCCATCAATCAATGGAGCTCCTACATAATTACAAAATTCCGGCGGTGCGGCTCCTGTCCCTCCTTCTCCACCATCTACAGCAATATAATCAGGGTAAATGTCCAGTTCTATCATCGCTTGACAAACAGCTATAAATTCACTTTTATACCCTATACATAATTTAAACCCAACGGGTTTCCCTCCAGATAATTCCCTTAACTGCTGAATGAATTTTACCATTTCCAAAGGCGTATCAAAAGCGGAATGATACGGTGGTGACACCACTTTAACAAACGGTATAATATGTCGTATTCTAGCAATTTCCTCGGTATTTTTCTCGGCAGGCAATATCCCACCATGTCCAGGTTTGGCACCTTGGGAGATTTTAAGTTCAATCATTTTCACATTTGGATGTCTTGACTTTTCGGCGAAAAGCTCCCGGTCAAATTTCCCTTCTTCATCCCGACATCCAAAGTAAGCAGTACCGATTTGCCAAATCAAATCTCCACCTTCTTCTAAGTGATGGTCACTCAAACCTCCCTCACCAGTATTATGGGCGAAATTCCCGATTTTAGCTCCAGCATTCAGGGCTTTAACGGCGTTAGCACTGATGGATCCAAAACTCATCGCTGAAATATTCAGGATACTGGCTGAATAAGGCTGTTTGCAATCCTTATTACCGATCATGAAGCGAGGATCATGGTTTAACGTATCAAAAGGCTTGGGCGACATTGTATGGCAAAGCCATTCATAACCCTCGGCATATAGGTCGAGTTGCGTACCAAAAGGAATGGTGTCTCGTTCGCCTTTTGCTCTTTGATATACCGTTGAGCGATCCACCCGATTAAAGGGACGACCATCAATATCAGATTCAACAAAATACTGATACACTTTTGGGCGTAATTCCTCCATTAAATAACGCAGTCTCCCCAATACGGGATAATTCCGCATAATGGTATGTCGGGTTTGAAAAAGATCATAATATCCCAAAACCGTCAGGATTACCACAATCCCAAAAAGAACATACCAATTTGAACTTAAAAAAACAGCCAACGCGAGGGTAATTAGTAGTGCAGCCGTCGAGGTTAAAAAAAAATTCCTCATAATCGAAGTGTTATTGAAATTAGAAGTTATATTTCAATAAAAGAATCTCATTTATCTAGAATTTAAAACTGACAATCAGTGATTCTTAGATGAAAATAGCACCTACAAATTACAGTTTAATTCTGAAATAGCAAGTCCTTCAGCTTAAATAAAAGTTGAGCATATTTTTTAAGAGGATTTCAACATCGTAAAGTCATGTCTAAACATTTCAACATCCTTGTTATTGATTATTTCAATCGATGCTGATACAAACTCCGCCCTAAGGTCACTCGAAAAACTCCTGTGATAATAAAGGCGATGCTTGTGGCATACACAATGGTATAAGTGCCAATACGAGGCCTAATTAAAATAAGCATACCCATGGCAATAATCAAAATCCCAAAAAACAATAACACAAACCAGGTAGCATATTCACTTCTTTTAACCTCCAGACTCAAAACAATATAAAGCATCCCCCTAAAAATAATCCAACTTCCTAATACTATGGGTAACAGTTGCATCGTCAATTCAATAGTTCCTAAAAAAACAAGGCCCACCATTGTATCAACGATTCCACCAAATAAATACCACCTCCAATTTTGAGAATAGGGTATGTTTTTGATGGCCCGCGTGATTTCAAATACCCCCGTTAACAAGATAGCAATCGCAAAAAACAAGCTCAAATGCACATAGTTTTCTTTTGGGACTAGCACAATACAAATTCCAAAAGCAATAAAAATGGCGCCCAAAATTATTTGAAGCCACCATAATTTAGTGTACACTTTGGTCAATAAACTTGTCCTCATTTGGCCATAAATTTACTTGGTTATTTTTCATCACGGATTTCACTGGGAAAAGGATAAAAACAACTTCCTTACTAGCTTTTTATGCAAAACCTTTCTCATAGTCTACGGTTCAAATTTAGAATGCTTCACGCTTATAAATTGCTACTTAAGTAGCACTTTAAGATTTTTTATTGGCTTAATATTGAACTACTCTTGTGAGGGAGATTTCAGCTGGAGATTTCAGCTATTGTGCTACCGTTTTTTCTTTAGTTGGAACCTCATTCCTTTTTTGAACATGACATAGAATAAAGAAACTAAAGACTTAGGATGTTTTATCGCAATAAATTGATCTTTATCAATACATAAAGTTGACGACAGCTTTGGTCATAAGCCCTCATAAAAGTGGCATTCATATTACCGATTAAAATTATCTTAGAATCATGCTAACAGAATTCACCATAAACCTTGATGAATGGTTGGACAACCTCTCTACATTATATCCTGTTGGTGTCTATTTCGTCATTTTTTTAATTATTTTTATGGAAACCGCTTTTTTTCCAATAGCACCGGTGCTTCCTGGCGATGGTCTGCTCTTTTTAATAGGGATTTTAGCGGCATCTGGTTCGTTAAGTTTTTGGATGGCGGCCATTACCGCCATATTAGGTGGTATCATAGGAAATATTGTAGCATACGAAATGGGGATTTATCTCTCGCCAAAGCACGGCACAAAAATAAGATGGCTAAAACACAAACGCTTTACCACCGCAAATAATTTTTATAATAAATACGGGATAAAAGCACTATTTTATTCTCGGTTTATCCCAATCATTCGATCCGTCGTACCGTTAGTAGCAGGGATTGCCTTTATGAACCATAAAACATTCGTAAAATACAGCATTCTCAGCGTGGCCTTATGGGTTTTTCTGATTATGACTGCGGCCTACTTTTTAGGTCAAATTGATTGGGTAAAAAGACACTTTACCGCCATCGTTTTAATTTTCACCTTGGTAAGTACATTGCCAATGTTTATCATGTGGATTAAAATCAAACTGTTGCAACTCAAATAAAACTTTGGAATGAAAGTAAGATTCGCGAAAAAATTAGTAAACACCATAATAACAACGTCTTATATTTGTGTTGATTTGTGATCGAGTTAGCTATCGGAAGCAATGGAATTAGCGGGTTTCAATCCTTTTCTTGATAATAAAACAAAAAAAAAAACCACCATGGAATTATTAAAAAGTACACTATCAGGGCAGGAATTCCCAAAATCTGAAATGATTCCTGCAAAGCAGATTAGGGAATCGATATTTAAACTTATCAAAAGTGAATATCCAAAATTTAGTAAAAATAGTGCGATATCAATTTCTGAATTAAACCATTACCGTCAAAA
>NZ_JBDSLS010000176.1:0-15579 GCF_039916245.1 Gelidibacter sp. | reverse complement strand
GTATTTGGATATTGAATATCCATTAAATATAATCCTTGTGGGGGCACAGAATAACCTGCTTCGCTCCTGTTTTTTGATTTGATAATGTCATGCAGTTTTTCAACATCAAGCTTACCAAGCCCGATGTTAACCATGGTACCAACTATAGAACGCACCATGTTTCGTAAAAAACGATCGGCGGTAATAACAAAGGTTAGCTCCGTATCATTTAAAACCCAATAGGCTTCCTTAATATCACAAAAATGCGTTTTCACATCCGTATTACTTTTTGAAAAGCATTCAAAATCTTTATACTGCATTAAAATCTCGCAGGCTTTATTCATTTTATCAACATCTAAAGGCAGATGGATTTTATAAGCAAAATCATGCGTAAAAACATTTTTTGTGTTAGAAATGCGATAGTGATAAGTTCTGCTCAATGCATTAAATCGGGCATGAGCCTTATCCCTAACTTCAAAAATACGATGAACGGCAATGTCATGCGGCAAAAACCAATTGATTTTAAAGATTAAAGTGTCAATATCAAAAGCGTCGTCCATATCAAAATGTGCAAACATTTGAGAGGCATGAACACCAGTATCGGTACGGCCGGCGCCCATCACTTTAATGGGCATCCTTAATAATGTAGATAATGCATGCTCCAAAACCTGCTGCACCGAAGCGGCATTTGGTTGCCTCTGCCACCCATGATAGGCTTTTCCGTTATATGACAATTCGATAAAATATCTCAAAGTGACGTTGATAAATTTGAAAGTTGAATATCAAACATAGGACCATGTCGTCCCTAGCATAAGTAAACTATGATTTGATATCGGATAAAACATTACTTACTGATAGTTTAATGTCTTTATCACTATTTTTGTGCTTGGCAAAGATAAATAGATTTCCGTCTTAAAACCTCACAGGCGTCCAAAACCTGTGAGGTTTCACGTTAAATTTATTTCAAATCAGAAAAACTTGAAAAAAATCCTACTCCTTTCCGATACTCATAGTTATATTGATGACGATATTTTAAAATACGTCCAACAAGCCGATGAAGTTTGGCATGCTGGAGATATTGGCAACCTCATCGTGACGGATACCATAAAAAAGCTTAAACCTTTAAGAGCAGTTTATGGCAACATTGATGACACCAAAGCCCGAATGGAATTCCCCGAAGACAATCGGTTTATGTGCGAAGGTGTCGATGTTTTAATCACGCATATTGGCGGGTATCCAGGAAAGTACAGTCCGTGTATTAGAGAAACAATTTATCAAAATCCGCCAAAACTTTTTATTTGTGGCCATTCACACATCCTTAAAGTGATGCCCGATAAAAAACTAAATTTGCTTCACATGAATCCTGGCGCCATTGGGAAACACGGGTTCCAAAATGTTAGAACTATGTTGCGGTTTACTATTGATGGCCCTAAGATTGATAATTTGGAGGTCATTGAGTTTAAGAAGTAGAAGTCATAAAAGGTTCTCCCAAAGATGAGATCAACCAGCAAATTCCAATACGCCCTCAGCTTTCAAATTTTTTGAGGTTTTAACCATAAAAAAACCCGAGATCTTCACCTCGGGTTTACGCACTAAATAAATTAAGATAATAGGTTTATCGCAATCGATCGACAGATTTTACAAGATCTTCATCCTTTTTTATGGCCTTATTGGCTAACACCAAAAACACGATAGAAAAAATAGGAATAAAAATCCCAACGCCTTTCTCAGAGATTTGAGTCTCTCCAGACGTCATTAGCAACAGATACAGGAATAATCCTAGTAAAATAAAGTTCAATATGATATTCAGTCGTCCCAACACAAATTGGAACTTCCTGTTTTTATAATTAGAAATAGAAATCAAAGATAATGCAGCCGACCCAAAAAACATTGCCAAATACAACATATCATCTTTCGCATAAACGGGAACGTCATTTGCATTGGTCCATAAATGAAATACAAATATCAGGCCACCAGAAAAAATAGCTGCTATGAGTAAATAAACGGTTTGAATACGCTGTAACATGAATTAATCTAAAAAATTAAAGCCCAAAATTAGCAGTTTCTTTTTAAACATACTCATATTTTTAAAATAAAATTGTATTATTGCATTCACAATTCATGACCAACAGAGTGATAGGCTGTTAAATCTTCAAAATTACATTCGGTTTTTTCCTCATACTTAATATCTGAATAAGTTTCGGAATGAATCCAATTTCAATTTTATAATAATATTCATAAACATACATGTTTGAAATTTCGCAATTAAAGGAAAAGAAGCTTTCCGAATTACAGGAAATAGCTCAAAAATTAAATGTACCTAAGTATCGTACGCTTAAAAAATTAGATTTGGTTTATCAAATCTTAGATTTACAAGCTGCAAATCCAGAGGTAGTTAAAGCAGAAATCGCGCAAGCGGCTGATATTAAATCTGAAGCTCCAATAGTTACAAAGGCACCTCTAAAGAAAAAAA
Organism: Gelidibacter sp.; assembly: GCF_039916245.1. GTDB lineage: Bacteria > Bacteroidota > Bacteroidia > Flavobacteriales > Flavobacteriaceae > Gelidibacter. The sequence goes on along the minus strand of NZ_JBDSLS010000176.1, from coordinate 13,127 downwards.
GAGAGCGTGTTGAAAAGAAACCTACTCCTGCTCAAGCTCCAGTACAAACACAACAAAAAATGGATTTGCCAGAAGTTAGAACTGAAGCAAAAGCCATAACTCCAGCAGCAACAACCTCTACACCATCAGCAGTATCCCCAAAACAAGATGCAACCGATTCTAAAAAAGAATCAACTCCTGTCAAAAAAGTAGAGCATCGAGAAAAAAAACAGTTTACTCCTAAGGAAAAGGACAACACCAACAAACCTCAAACTAAAGACAATAAACCCCAACCAAAAGACAATAGACCTCAACACTCTAATGACACTAATGGGAATAAGTCTAACCCCAAAGACAATAGAGACAACAATAACCGTGACAACAGTGCTCACGCATCCTCTAAAGTAAATAATGGGAATAAAGACAGTAGAAATCGTTACAGAGAACCAGATTTTGAATTTGATGCCATTATCGAAAGCGAAGGCGTTTTGGACATCATGCAAGACGGTTACGGATTTTTACGTTCCTCAGATTACAATTACCTATCATCACCTGACGATATTTATGTATCACAATCACAAATCCGGTTATTTGGTTTAAAAACTGGAGATACGGTTCTAGGACATGTGAGACCTCCGAAAGAAGGCGAGAAATATTTCCCTTTAATTAAGGTCAGTAAAATTAATGGACAAAAACCTGAAGTAGTTAGAGACCGCGTATCTTTTGAACATTTAACGCCACTATTTCCTCAGGAAAAATTTAATCTTGCGGATAAACAAAGCACCATTTCTACACGTATCATGGATTTGTTCTCTCCTATCGGAAAAGGACAACGTGGTATGATTGTATCGCAACCCAAAACAGGTAAGACTATGCTCTTGAAGGATGTTGCGAATGCGATTGCTGCAAACCATCCTGAAGTATATCAAATGATTCTATTGATTGACGAACGTCCTGAAGAGGTTACCGATATGCAACGTAATGTTCGCGGAGAAGTAATTGCTTCAACATTTGATAAAGAAGCGCACGAACACGTTAAAATAGCCAATATCGTTTTAGAAAAAGCAAAACGCTTGGTTGAATGTGGTCATGACGTAGTTATTCTTTTAGATTCCATTACACGTTTGGCGCGCGCCTACAATACCGTTCAACCAGCCTCTGGTAAAATATTGAGTGGTGGTGTTGATGCCAACGCACTACACAAACCTAAACGTTTCTTTGGTGCGGCACGAAATATCGAAAACGGCGGATCTTTGACCATTATTGCCACAGCATTAACTGAGACAGGGTCTAAAATGGACGAAGTGATCTTTGAAGAATTTAAAGGAACAGGTAACATGGAACTACAATTGGATAGAAAAATCTCTAACCGTCGTATCTTCCCTGCTATCGATTTAACCTCTTCAAGCACACGTAGAGATGATTTGTTATTGGATGAAAACACGATTCAGAGAATGTGGGTAATGCGTAAATACCTTGCCGACATGAATCCTGTAGAAGCCATGGAATTCATCAACGACCGATTCAAAAAAACCAGAAACAACGAAGAGTTCTTATTATCAATGAATGGTTAATTAATAATTCAGTTGTATAATAAAGAAGCCCCAAGTTTTTAAACTTGGGGCTTCTCTATTTTAAGACCTAAGTTTCTATTCCTACAAATATATCGTCATTCCCTAACCAAGTTTACTTCATTATTAATTGAGGAAAGCATATAACCCTTTTTTACCCAAAAAACTAAAGGCCAAAGAAAGCTTTGAGACAAATGACACTAAGCGTGTTTTAAATTTTTTTAATTCTAATCCTAGGTAATGGAATAGGAAACATAATACATTCTATGTTGTTTTACAGATACAATAGAGAGTAGTAAAAAGAGTAATCAATTAAAATTGGAAGAGGCTCCTTGTCCCAAAAAAACGTATAAAACCTTTTATTATGCAGTTCAGGTAGTTTTACAGTCCATTCATAGATTTTTGATGAAATTATCGGTTAGATTTATTAAATTCGATTTCAATAATTCAAAGGCTAAAACCCTGATTGTCCAATCCTTTAAAAACCCCACATTAAAAGGATAGTATACAAATTTATCTCGATTCTTGTCCTTTATTTTTAATCAGACACAAGGCTCACAGTTCTAATAATTATGGTTAAAACTGAAGTTTTCATAAAATAACAAAATTATGCTACAGATAATTAGAAAAAAACTATTCTGGTCTCTAGACTCCTTAAAGGGGGGCAATTTACGATCACATTATAATGATATCGATTTTATTTTAAGGAATTTAGATTCTGTGGAGTCAAAAAGTAGAAGAGCCCAAAGTTTAGAAGAGCTTTTGAAGCATGCGGTTAACAGCACTCCTTTTTACAAAGACTTTTCTAACTATAAGGGACTAGAGGATTTCATGGTGATTGACAAGAATGTTATTCGAGATTACTATGATGACTTTAAGTCCTCCACCTTCAAGGATCAAAAAAATTATTCGGCTTATACCAGTGGATCTACCGGAACGCCATTTAAATTGTTACACGATAAAAATAAACGGGACAGAAACTCTGCAGATGTCATCTATTTTGCTCAAAAAGCGGGTTTCGAAGTTGGGCATAAACTGTACTACATAAGACATTGGGACCAATATAATAGTTCCAAGCCCTGGATTACCAGGATGAAGAATATATATATGCATCCAGTATCCAAATTGTCAAAGCCTGATGTTGAAAATCTACTGCAAAAAATGTCTGAAGATGTTTCTACCAAAGGAATTATTTGTTATGCATCAGTTCTGGATGAGATGAAGAACTATTTAGAAGGGACGGATACTGCACCAGTGGTTAAAGATGTAAAATCTATAATTGCGATTTCTGAAGCTTTAAAAGACGATTCCAAATCTACAATGTCAAAATATTTTGGAGCACCGGTGATTTCGCGATACTCCAATGTAGAAAACGGAATTTTAGCACAGCAAGACGTGAATTCTGGAGAGTTTCATATTAATTGGGCCAGCTATATCGTAGAGATATTAGACATGGATACCAATGTACCCACAAAGCCAGGAACCTTAGGCCGCATTGTCATTACCGATTTATATAATTATTGTATGCCCATGATTCGATATGATACCGGAGATATCGGCCAGTTAGCAGTTAGTGTAAAAAATGGTGAAACCCATATGGTTCTGGACAGCATAGAAGGAAGAAAAATGGACATGATCCTTAACACCAGTGGGAAATTGATGTCTCCATTTACGGTATATCACATATTAAAATATCCACATATAGCTCAATACCAATTTATTCAAGAGACCAAAACACAATATACAATTAAATTGAACGTGCTCCCTGAATTCCACAGTGCTGAAAACATTGTAACAGAATTTAAAAATCATTTGGGTAACGACGCCGAAATCCGATTGGAATATGTTGAAGATATACCTTTGCTTTCTTCAGGAAAACGAAAATTCGTAGTCAATAAACTCAAAGAGAATATACCAAAAGAGCGAATTTAGGTCTTTAATTATTAACAACAATTTATGCGTAATCTTAAAATCCCACAACTTTTTGACTTGATCCTCTAAGACTTGGAAAGTTTTCTAAAATCGCTATTGCTGACGCCTTCGAGCTATCGAAAACTGTGAGAATAAGACACAAAAAAAAATCCATTCAAATTGAATGGATTTTACATAGGATTTAAACCGTTTCTTTTAATTATAAAGAAGCAACGTGTTTAGCCAAACCAGATTTCAAGTTAGCTGCTTTGTTAGAATGAATAATATTCTTCTTAGCCAATTTATCGATCATAGCAGATACTGTAGGGAAAAGCTCCTGAGCTTCAGTTGCATTCTCCATTTCACGTAGCTTTTTAATAGCATTACGAGTAGTTCTGTGTTTATACCTGTTGGTTAAACGCTTAGATTCGTTACTTCTGATTCTTTTTAACGCTGACTTATGATTTGCCATTTTCTTTCTCTCTTATTAAAAAATTGTAGCCCGTAGGGGAATCGAACCCCTCTTACCAGGATGAAAACCTGGCGTCCTAACCGATAGACGAACGGGCCATTTGTTTTATTTGAAGTGCAAATTAATAGCTTTTTTTATTAATATGCAAACTTTTCAAATGAACACACAATATTTTTTTTTGTGTGCCTGTCCGACATTCATACTATGTACTCATGTCTTTCAGCGGGTGCAAAGATACATCTATTTTTAGATGCTGCAAGCCCAAAGCAAACTTTTTTAAAAAACTTTAATAAGCCTTCGCAAATAACACTCTTCCAATCGATGGTTTACCAGTGAATACACAGCTTCCAGCTTCTTTTTTCTGATCCAAAGGCACGCATCTTATTGTCGCTTTCGTAATTTCCTTGATCTTCTCCTCTGTCTCGGCAGTACCGTCCCAATGCGCTGATATAAAGCCTGTTTTAGCCTCCAAAACGGCTTTAAAGTCATCAAAATTATTAACCTCAGTGATGTGCGAATTTCTAAAATCCAATGCTTTTTTAAATAAATCATCTTGAATTTGCGTGAGCAATCCATCAATTTTATCCACCAAACCATCAAGGGCTACATTTTCTTTTGATAACGTATCGCGTCGCGCTAATTCGACAGTTTCGTTCTCTAAGTCTTTTGGGCCGATCGCAATTCTTAAAGGCACACCTTGCAATTCGTATTGTGCAAATTTAGCTCCTGGTCGCTGGGTCGTTCTACCATCATACTTACAACTGATGCCTTTTGCTTTAAACTCACGAATTAAATTCTGAGCCACATTAGTAATGGCCTCTAATTGCTCATCCGTTTTATGAATAGGAACAATAACCACCTGAATTGGCGCCAAATTAGGAGGTAACACAAGGCCTTTATCATCACTATGCGTCATAATTAAAGCACCTACCAAACGTGTGGAAACACCCCAAGAAGTTGCCCAAACATGTTCCAGCTTACCTTCATTGGTCGTGAATTTCACGTCAAATGCTTTCGCAAAGTTCTGTCCTAAAAAGTGCGATGTTCCTGCTTGCAGGGCTTTCCCATCTTGCATCAAGGCTTCAATACAGTAAGTTTCCTCAGCACCAGCAAACCGTTCACTTTCAGTTTTCACACCTTGAATGACCGGAATCGCCATAAAGTTTTCTGCAAAATCAGCATACACCTGATTCATTAGTTGTGCTTCAGCCAACGCCTCCGATTTCGTAGCATGAGCCGTATGACCTTCCTGCCATAAAAACTCAGCAGTTCTTAAAAATAAGCGCGTACGCATCTCCCAACGCACCACATTGGCCCATTGGTTGATCAAAATTGGTAAATCTCGATAACTTTGAATCCATCCTTTATAGGTACTCCAAATAATAGCTTCACTAGTTGGCCTAACCACGAGTTCTTCTTCTAGTTTTGCTTCAGGGTCTACACGCAATTTCCCCGGATTATCAGGATCATTTTGTAAACGGTAATGCGTCACAACGGCACACTCCTTTGCAAAACCCTCAGCGTTCTTCTCTTCTGCTTCAAACAAACTTTTCGGTACAAAAAGAGGAAAATACGCATTTTGATGTCCTGTTTCTTTAAACATTCTATCCAATTCCGCCTGCATTTTCTCCCAAATAGCATAGCCATATGGCTTTATTACCATACATCCTCTAACTGCTGAATTCTCGGCCATGTCGGCTTTTACGACCAGTTCATTATACCATTTGGAATAGTCTTCCGCTCTACTTGTAAGATTTTTGCTCATTACTAGGGTTTTGGCACAAAAGTTGCGCTTATGTTAAATAAAAAAATAGTTCGACAAAACTAACTATTTTTGTATTGTTCAACAATAAAAACAAATAGATATGCTATTTAAAACCTCCTTATATCGCAAATTGCCATTTTTTGTTGCACTAAGTTTACTCTTCGGTGTAGCTTCTTGTGGTTCATATCAGTACGCTGGTTATGAAAATGATGGTATTTACGGCTCTGAACTCCCTCCTCAAGAAATCTATTATGAAACAGCTCCAAACAATAACAACAGCTATTACAAAGAATATTTTGGAGAAAAATCCCAACAATTTGAACATATTGCTCAAAATGACAATGTCATCTTCACTAATATAGACGAATACGAAGGGAATTATTCCGAAGAAAATGGCGACATTCAATATCAAGAAGGCTACGCTGGCTGGGGTCAGAACAGTAAAAATGTAGATATCAACATATACTATAACAATACTGGTTTTTATAATAATGGCTTCTATCCTTATGGCGGCTATGGCTATTACAGCCCTTATCGTGGATGGGGTTACTCAGGTTGGGGGTACTCCGGCTTTTATGATCCTTATTATTCTTACGGTTATTACAATGGCTATGGCTACGGCGGCTTTTATCCTTACTACGGATATAATTACAGATATGGGTATTCTCCATATTACGGTAATCGTTATAACAATTATTACGGGAATTATTATTACCGCAATGGCAGAGATGTCTCTTACAGCAATGGAAGACGTGGAAGTGCAAACACGAACATGAATCGTTCATCATCTTCTTTAAACAGAAATTCCTCATCTACGATAAATAGAACGAACACCAATAACGGCAGACGTACCACTATCAACTCTTCAAATTCAAGACCGAGTGTAAACACTCCAAACACGAATACAAACAGAAGAAGCAGTGATGCTACCCGAACTCATACGAATACAAACAGAAACGTACAACCTAGTTCACGACCAAATAATCAGACACAACCAGCTACACGGACCAGAACCAATAATCCTGGAACCAATAATCCTGGTACCAGAAGAAGTAGTGGCGCTTCAAGAAGCAGTGGAAATAACGTCTCTACCCCAAGTAGAACTCAAAATTACACAGCACCTGCACGTTCTAGCTCAAGCTCTTCAGAAGTAAGAAGCTCAGGTAGCTCTCCTTCAAGATCCTCTGCACCAGCAGGCGGTTCTGGTGGATCTTCAAGACGCGGTGGTAACTAGAATTTCAGAATAATAAAAAAAATTAAAAATATGAAAAAGTTAAATTTACTATTCATAGGAGTCCTATCTATGTCTAGTGTTATGGCTCAGGATATTTCTGACGCTGTAAGATATTCACAAGATGAAGTCCAGGGAACCGCTCGTTTTAGAAGTATGAGTGGCGCATTTGGAGCACTTGGCGGAGATATGTCTGCAGTAAGCATTAATCCTGCCGGATCCTCGATTTTCACACACAGTCATGCGTCCATTTCTATATCTAATGTTGGCACCAAAAATGACATTAACTATTTTAATGGGTTGAGTTCTTCATCTGATTCTAAGTTCGATTTAAATCAAACTGGAGCAGCATTCGTTTTTAATAACATGAACTCCGACTCTCCTTGGAGAAAATTTTCACTAGGTGTATCTTATGATAAGATATCAAATTTTGAGAATTCATGGAGATCAAGAGGCGTCAACACGAATTCCAACAACATCGGAAACTATTTTCTTGGTTACGCCCAAGGCCTGAGATTAGATCAAATTTCTGCTCTGGATAACGAAAGTTTAGCCACCGCTTATTCTGAAATCAATAGACTTTATGGTTTTAGTAATCAACAAGCTTTTTTAGGTTATGAATCGTATATTCTTGAACCTGGTATAGATGCCGATGACAACACCTCTTATCAATCTAATATTCGTGGAAACAACTTTGATCAGTCCTACACTTACGCAGCGACAGGATATAACGGAAAATTCAGCTTCAATGCCTCAACACAGGTTGGTGACAATTTCTATTTCGGACTTAATTTGAATTCACATTTTATCAATTATGATAAATTTACTGACCTTCAGGAAAGCAATACTAATGTTGGCTCATTGATTAAAGATGTCCGGTTTCAAAATACTCTATCAACCATTGGCTCTGGATTTTCATTTCAATTGGGTGCCATTGCAAAAATAGATGCTTTGCGTGTTGGATTGTCATACAACTCTCCTACTTGGTATACCATTTCTGAAGAAACCACTCAATATCTTGGAACTATAAGAACTGAAGGTGGCTCCAATATGACACAAATTATTGATCCTCATGTAGTCAACGTTTATCCAGATTATAAACTGCAAACTCCAGGAAAAATTACAGGCAGTTTAGCCTATATTTTTGGAGATACTGGTCTGATTAGTTTTGATTATTCTCTAAAAGATTATGGGAATACAAAATTCAAACCAACCTCTGATCCCTACTTCGCTTCGCAGAACGGTATTATGAACAATACTTTAAGAAATGCTTCTACCTACAGATTAGGCGGTGAATACAGAATTCAGCAAGTTAGCTTAAGAGGTGGCTACCGATTTGAAGAAAGCCCTTATAAAAACGATTCTTTTTATGGTAATTTGAATGGCTACTCTGTTGGGCTGGGCTATAATTTTGGAAATGTCAAATTGGATGTTGCTTATGACCATGCGCAAAGAGATTACAACCACCAGTTATATGCTGTAGGTTTAACGGACGCTGCTCAAATTGATAGCAAAAACTCGAATTTCACCTTGACTTTAGGATTTAGCTTATAAAACTTTAATGAAAAAACAATGATTTGCAAAAGCACTCTTTAATAGGGTGCTTTTTGCTTTTAGCATCAATTAAATATTGTTATTCCATAAATCTTAAGCTTTGAATTTCGAGAGCGCTTCACTTATTAAACCATTTATATTAAGCGCAAATCACAGGCTTTAAAATTTCCACTTACGCAAAAGCAAAATCATCTTCATCCTAATGTTATGATTTTATATTTGTTTATCTTTGCACCTTATTTCAATCAAAACGCTAGAACAATAGGGTTTGTGACAGTGATCGATTTACAAAATGACTATGAAAACAGATAAGAATATTCAAGATATTGATGCCCTTGGTGATGATCACGTTGGCACATCAACAGATACACCTTTGCGCAGTGATGCCTTTAAACTTTCTTCAGATGAAAAGATAGACATCATCAAAGAAGATGTTCGCCATATATTAGAAACTTTAGGATTAGATCTTACTGATGACAGTCTTAAAGGCACACCATTACGGGTTGCCAAGATGTTTGTCAACGAAGTTTTTGGAGGGTTAAACCCAAAGAAAAAACCGAATGCATCCACTTTTGAGAACAAATATAAGTACGGTGAGATGTTGGTGGAAAAAAACATCACCCTATATTCTACTTGCGAACACCATTTATTGCCAATAGTAGGAAGAGCTCATGTTGCTTATATCAGCAATGGCACAGTGGTAGGGTTATCCAAAATGAACCGCATTGTCGATTATTACGCTAAACGCCCTCAAGTGCAGGAACGATTAACGATTCAAATTGTGAAAGAATTGCAACAGGTACTAGGTACTGAAGATGTAGCTTGCGTAATTGATGCCAAACATTTATGTGTGAACTCTCGTGGCATTAGAGATATTGAAAGTAGCACGGTCACAGCAGAGTTTGGTGGTGCATTTAAAAAGCAAGAAACCCGTCGGGAATTTTTAGATTATATTAAGTTAGACACGCAATTTTAATTCTGTGAGTTGTGGAGTTGTTTGTTGTTAAGTTGTGAAAGTCAGAAAAATAAGTTCGCTTTTTAAGTTCTAATCCAATATATTACTTTTAACATAACAACTTAAACTTTTATAACATGCATATTATTTCGATTGAAAAACTGGAAGTTTGGAAAGAAGCTATAAAATTAGTAGTTAAAACTTATAATACTACAAATTTATTTCCTTCTGATGAAAAGTTTGGACTAAGGTCACAAATGCGTCGATGCTCAGTTTCAGGTTCGTCAAAAAATGCTGAAGGTACAGCTTGACTGACTTATAAAGACAAAGCTCATGATCATGGCCTATTGTTCAGCTATCGAACTTTTAAATTTCCCAGGAACTGAATTTTATTTCTGAAGAGAACTATTTAGATATCAGAAAAGATATTGAGTCCATTACCAACAAATGCATTGAGAAATCACCTTTTAAAATCGTAGGACAACAAAAAACTCACAACAAACATTTATCCGTCCGTAGCTATAGCGAAGTCGGAACTCACAACAAACACCCAACACAAATGCCACTTTACAAAGATAACCAGATCAAATTATACAACTCACTATCAGGAGAAAAGGAAACATTTAAACCAATAATTGACGGTTATGTTGGCATGTATGTGTGTGGACCAACTGTTTATAGCAACGTCCATTTGGGAAATGTGAGAACTTTTATGTCCTTTGACGTCATTTTTCGATATCTGAAACATTTAGGATATAAAGTAAGATTTGTCAGAAACATTACAGATGCCGGACATTTGGAAAACGATGCCGATGAAGGCGAAGACCGTATTGCAAAAAAAGCACGTTTAGAGGAAATAGAACCGATGGAGGTTGTCCAACGCTACACGGTCGATTTTCATAACATTTTAAATAAGTTCAATTTTTTACCGCCAAGCATTGAGCCAACTGCTACTGGACATATTATTGAACAAATTGAAATCACTAAAAATATTCTTAAAAAGGGACTGGCTTACGAAATAAATGGTTCTGTGTATTTTGATGTATTAAAATACAATGAATCGAAGCCTTATGGCATTTTAAGCAAGCGTAACGTTGAAGATTTGATGCACAATTCACGCGAACTTGATGGACAGAGTGATAAGAAAAACCCGCAGGATTTTGCCCTTTGGAAGAAAGCCGAACCGCAACATATTATGCGATGGCCTTCACCTTGGAGTGATGGTTTTCCTGGTTGGCATTTAGAATGTACTGCTATGAGTACAAAATATTTGGGCGACCACTTTGACATTCATGGAGGTGGTATGGACTTGAAATTCCCACATCACGAATGCGAGATTGCTCAAGCTGAAGCCTGTAATGATAAAGCTCCTGTAAACTATTGGATGCATGCCAATATGCTGATCATGAATGGCAAGAAAATGGCAAAATCGACCGGAAATTTTATATTACCAACTGAAATATTTTCAGGAAACAACCCGCATATTACCAAAGCATTTTTACCAAGTGTGGCTCGATTTTTCATGCTTCAGGCCCATTATAGAAGTATTTTAGACTTTACCAATAATGGCCTTTTAGCTAGCGAAAAGGGTTTTTTCAGGTTAATGGACGCCATTAATGATTTAGACGAATTAAAAGCGGGATCCACCTCAACATTCCATATCAAAGAATGGCAACACAAATGTTATGAGGCGATGAATGACGATTTCAATACGCCAATACTCATTGCCCATTTGTTTGAGGCCGTTAAATTCATCAATCAAATAAAAGAAGGAACTGCCACGATTACTCAAGACGATCTCAATTTATTAAAAAGTACGGTTCATACCTTTGTGTTTGATGTTTTAGGATTGATAAATGCGACACAATCCGAAGATGGCACTGAAAAACTTTCAGGTGCCGTGGAACTTTTAATCCAATTACGACAAGACGCACGAGCGAATAAAGATTTTGCTACCTCTGATAAAATACGCGATGAACTCGCTGCGGCAGGAATTCAATTGAATGACGGTAAAGAAGGGACGACTTTTACGACCAATTAGTTTGTTTCGGAGTTGTTTGTCGTTTGCCGTTGGTTGTTTGTTGTGGAGTCGTGTTGTCTGAATAACACATAGAATTTACTACTACTTTAGTTATTAAGGCATATAATCTGTTTTACAAAGCAGCAGTATAATGAAATGATAATCTTACAATTAAAACAACTCACAACTAAACAACATATATCGTTGAAAAAGATTCTCACATATCCGTTTTTGTTGCTGATTAAAGTCTACCAAACCTTTATCTCCCCATTAACGCCCGCCAGTTGCAGGTTTCAACCGACGTGTTCCCAATACGCCAAGGAAGCTTTGGAAAAACATGGTCTTTTTAAAGGCGGTTGGTTGGCGACAAAGCGTATTTTTAGTTGTCATCCTTGGGGTGGCAGTGGTTATGATCCCGTTCCAGAGAAAGAAGACTAATAGTCCATTCTATATTCGCAGACAAAAAAGAACTTTTAAGTCAGTAAAAGTTAATCAGTAGTTTTATTTATGGCCTAAAGCATCACAGCAGCTCAACATATTCCCTGGCACGCCAACCCAACTATTCATCCTGTAAGTCTTTTTTAAACAGACTAAAAGTCTGTACCGTTCGTGAAATTTCTAGTTAATCATTTACATCTAAATTTTCAGGAAATGAGTGAATTTGTGAAAATTTGTGAAATTCGTGTCAAAACTTTTAGCAGCAAAAATAAGACGCACTAATAATTTCAAATTAACTTAGGACTGATCGGAATAAATTTCTAAAAGCACTTCCCTCCTCTTAAAATACTGCATTTATATTTCATAGCAATCACTCATTTTTACTAAAGCTTTCGTAAAATTCGAAACCTTGGGCGCTTATTACTTTTCAAAATATTATATTTACCCTTCTAATTAAATTATATACAATGCACGCACTTAAAATTGTTTGGGATCCTTCTAAAGGCATAGATATTCTTGGTTTTACATTACACTTTTACAGTGTGATGTGGATTGTGGCCTTTATTTTGGGTTTCTTAATAATGAAGCGGATTTTTAAAAATGAAAAACAATCTGAAGAAGCTTTAGATTCCTTATTTATTTATTCCGTGATTGGGATTATGCTTGGCGCGCGTTTGGGCCACGTTATTTTTTATCAACGCGAATTATTCTCGGAAGACTTTTTTAGCATCTTCTTACCTGTTAAATTTAAGGGCGGGTTTGAATTTACAGGATTTCAAGGCTTGGCGAGCCATGGTGCCGCAATAGGGATGATTATTTCCATGTACCTCTACAATAAAAAAGTATTGCACAAATCGGTCCTTTGGATCTTGGATCGCGTGGTGATTCCTGTCGCTTCAGGCGCTGTTTTTGTAAGGCTTGGTAACTTTATCAACTCTGAGATTGTAGGTAAGCCAACAGGCACTGATTTTGGAGTGGTTTTTGCTCAAAATGGTGAGGCTTTCCCGCGACATCCAGCGCAACTTTATGAAGCGGTATGTTATGTTTTTGTATTTATCTTACTTTGGTTTTTTTATTGGAAAACCAAAAAAAGCGAGCAACAAGGATTTTTGTTTGGACTCTTTTTAGTTCTTCTTTGGGCAATTCGCTTTTTTGTGGAGTTTCTCAAAGAACCTCAAAGCGAACATGAATACATCGCAACCTCAGCGCTCAATACAGGTCAAATGCTAAG
>NZ_JBDSLS010000175.1:0-13247 GCF_039916245.1 Gelidibacter sp. | reverse complement strand
CCTTATCAAAGGGATCGTTTGCTCGGGATATAATAAATGGATTGCCTTTGTTTGGCGTCCAATTGAGTAAGTTTTTTACACCAGCATAGATATCGATGTTTTTAAAGCCATCGTAGGTAAATTGAATATTTTGAATGCTCCAAACTGGTGAGTATTCTTTTCTTGGGTCTAAATCGCTTATAAGTGGCAATCGCATCGGGCCAAATAAATTCCCAGTATAATCTACCGTGATATTGGTGGGATAGTTTTTATACGAAAGCGACCATACACCTGAATATTGTTCGGTGAGCATCTGTTTGATGTTTTCGCCATCGTTGGTTTGTGAGACATCTTGAATGGTTGCGCCAATCGAGCCACGAATTCCACTTGCAAAAACGGCATCCACACTAAAACTGAAACCTCTTGAAACAGAATAACCATCAAGATTGGAATAGATAATTTGGTTGGGATTGGTATCATAATCAGGAATTATGGCATTTGTGAAATAGGTATACCAAGCAGAGGTATCAAAGGTAAATTGCATGCCACCCTTTGTGTAGAGTTTTTTCAAATAGTTTAAAGTGACGTTATAGGATTGTTCCGGGTTTAGTTCTTCTGTAACGATAACATCTCTCGCGCCGGTAATGGCGGCATGTTCTTCGGTAAATAAATTAACCACTCTAAATCCTGTTCCGGCATTTAAACGGATAATGTCGCTATCGGTAGGCTTAAATCTGTAAGCTAAACGTGGTGTAAAAATATTTCCGTGACGGGCATCGTAATCGTAACGCATTCCTACTAATAATTTTTGTTTCGCATCAAGGGTTATTTCATCTTGGACAAAAATAGAAGGGATGGTCACTTCATCAGCGCGTAATGTGGCCGGAGTATTGTCATCATAATAGTTGTAGCGTAAAGCTGTACCGAACAAAAGGTCGTGATTTTGCAACTCTTTATCCCAAATAAATTGACCAAAAGCAATGCGTTGTTGCGCTAAATAAAAGGTGTCGCCATAGGCTGAGTTTTGATCGTGATCGGCGTATGAGAATTGGAAATTCACATGTTCTTCAATAGGCAGTTGGTAATTTCCCAAGACTTCATATCTCGAGGTATAAACACTTTCGCCATAAACTTCGTCGCCACCGCGGTATTTTGAATTCCACTGCATTTCTCCACCCCAACGGTCTTCATAGAAATATCTGGCGGCAATGGAAAGCTGTCTGTTGTTTTCACGTTCAAAACTCCATTTCTGAAAAATGGAAATGCGGTCCTGTAGGGTGAGATCTGTGAAATTATCGTTGTTATTATCAATGGGATTGCTGTAGTTGAAATAATTCGCACCAAATAGCAAATTGGCCTTTTTACCCACCTTGGTTTTAAATCCGGCATCGAGATTTAATTCGCCCCAACCCGTCACAAAAGTATCCGCGAAAAATAGGGGAGCGTTTTCAGGTAATTTTGTAATTACGTTTATTAAGCCACCAACAGCTTCACTTCCATATAAAGAAGAGGCTGGACCTTTAACTATTTCCACTTGTTCTATTAAGGAGTTTGGAATCCCTGAAAGACCATATACCGTTGATAGTCCGCTAACAATAGGCATCCCATCGATAAGCACCAAAGTGTAAGGACCTTCTAAGCCATTAATATGAATATCTCCAGTATTACAGACGTTACAATTAATTTGCGGACGGACGCCATTCACATTTTGAAGGGCTTCAAAGATATTTGATGTTGGATTTTTCTTGAGGAACGTTGAGGTGTAAACTTCAACGGGCACCGGACTTTCTAATCGTGTCACGGCTTTTAGGGTGCCTGTAATGGTGATTTCATTTAAGGACTCGCCACCTTCTAAATTAAAGTTTACAGAAATATTTTTATTTGTGATTTTGATTTCTTTTTTGACGGTGTTAAAACCTGTAAAAGAGGCCACTATTTGATAAGTTCCTGGTGCAACGTTGCTGATGAGATATTTGCCGTTATCATCGGAAGTCGTGCCTTGTATGGTTTTTTCCAAATATACGTTTGCAAATGGAAGCGTTTCGTTATCAAAAGTAACAACGCCCTTTATCTCATAAGTTTGTTGTGCTTGTGAAATAAAAGAAGAAAGAAATAGCAGTATTATTAGTCTCATTGTAATTAATTTTCATGCAAAGTTAAATATATATTTAGATAAGCCTAAATTAATTTTAATGTTTGTTTTATTACAGGACGTAAATCGTGTTTTAGTTGTTTTAAAGCGCAGTGCTTAAGCCGCATGTGATTCATTTTCCGAATTGAATCGCATCTATTTTCATTACTCGAATTAAATGCTTAGCCAAAGCCAAAGAAACTTTTTGTCTAAAAAAAAATTATATTTGTAAACACTATTGTCTGATAGAAGAATCAAGACCACTGCGTTGACAGAACATAGAATATAGACTTGTGTCGTAAAACACTGAAAGCATTGGGTTTAAAACTTAAGGTTCACGCAAATGCGCGTTTTTTATAAGCGTTTGTAATAAAGAATAAAAGAAGTGCATAGTTGAGCAAAGCTTTAAAATCCTATATTTATTGAAGGTCACTCGAAGTACTGCAAGTTAATCGGACATCAATAATTTGTAAATAATATTTATTTGTATGACGCTCGCTGAAGAAAATTATCTCAAAGCCATTTATCATTTAGAAAATCAATCTACCAATGGTGTATCGACTAATGCGCTAGCCGAAGAAATGCAAACCAAAGCCTCTTCTGCTACTGATATGATCAAGAAGTTGGCAGAGAAAAATATGATTTCATATATTCCTTATCAAGGCGTCACGCTTTCAGAGGCAGGTCATGCCTACGCTGTCAAAGTGGTGCGGAAACATCGTCTTTGGGAAGTCTTTTTGTTGGAAAAACTCAACTTTTCATGGGATGAGGTGCACGATGTGGCCGAACAATTAGAACATATTAAATCAGAAAAGTTGACCGATAAGCTCGACGAGTTTTTAGGTTTTCCAAAAACAGATCCGCATGGCGATCCGATTCCGGATAAGCATGGCCATTTTGAAAAAGTGGATAAAACTAGTTTGACCAATGCTCAAGTAGGGATGACGTATGTTTGTGTTGGTGTGGATGACAGTTCCAGTGATTTTCTAAAATATTTAGATGGCAATAAGATTAGTTTGGGCACTGTCATTGAAATTCTTCATAAAGAACCTTTCGATAATTCGATGAAAATAAAATTTAACGAGGTCGAATTGGTAGTCTCAGAACATGTCGCAAAAAATTTATTTGTGAGCGCTATTTAATATCAATTTATCTTCTCAATAGCCAAGTTTGGCGCGTTCAGTTTATGAACTGATGACAATTAAAATGAGTAACTTGAGCGTTTTAATTTAAATCAACTGTTCATGTATCGTTTTTATTCCCTGCTAATTTGTGTTTTTACGTTTCAATTTGTAACTGCACAAACACAAAAACTGCCGTTTCAACCTATGGATGTCTTCGCCTTGGAATGGGCAACCGACCCACAAATTTCGCCTGATGGTAAACAGATTGTTTACAAACGAAATGGGTTTGATATCATGAAGGATAATGCGATCGGGAACCTTTGGATCATCAACGCCGATGGCACATCGCACCGTAAATTGACGTCGAGAGAAGTGAGCGAATCACAAGCTGTTTGGTCGCCAACGGGCGATCGTATTGTGTTTTCAAGCACGACAGACGAAGGCTCAGAAATTTATATGTATTGGATCGCCACTGGACAAATTGCAAGACTTTCTCAATTAGAAAAATCGCCAAGTTCATTAACCTGGTCGCCTGATGGAAAATCGATTGCTTTTACCATGTTTGTTTCAGAAAAACCACCAGTTGTGATTAAAATGCCTGAAAAACCAAAAGGCGCTAAATGGGCGGAACCAGCAAGAATTACCGACCGATTAAAACATGAAGCCGATGGCAGCGGGTATATGGAGCCTGGATTTACGCATGTTTTTGTAATTCCTGCAGATGGTGGCACGGCACGACAATTAACAAGTGGTAATTACAACCACCGTTCAGGATTGTCGTTTAGTCCCAATGGAAAGGATATTTATGTTTCAGGAAATCGCGTTGATGATTGGGAATACCGATTTAGAAACAGCGAAGTTTATAAAGTAAATGTTGATACCAAACAGATCACGGCATTGACTTCACAAGATGGTCCTGATCATTCGCCACAAGGATCTCCTGACGGAAAAACGATTGCCTATTTAGGTTATGAAGATAGATCGCAAGATCATCAAAATACGGTGTTGCAGCTGATGAATGCCGATGGAAGCAATAAACGCATCATTTCATCAGATTTTGACGGCAGTGTTTCTGATATCACTTGGGATGCGAGTGGTAAAGGTCTTTATTTCTTGTACGATATTCATGGTAATACCAAAGTAGGACATATGACTACCTCTGGAAAAATCACGAAATTGGCCGATAATGTGGGCGGCACCACTATTGGAAGGCCTTACGCTTCGGGTTCGTATTCAGTATCTCAAAATGGTACTTTGGTCTATACCCAATCACGACCGGAATATCCTGCGGAATTGGCCGTGGTTGAAAACAAAAAGAAAGCGACCTTAATTACCAATTTAAATGCGGACGTGCTCGATTATCGTGAATTAGGTCAAACAGAAGAAGTTTGGTACAAATCCACTTTTGATGGTAGAGACATTCAAGGTTGGATTGTGAAGCCGCCGTTTTATGACGCTTCAAAAAAATATCCATTATTGGTTGAAAATCATGGTGGTCCGATTTTAAATTATGGCGACCGCTTTACGGCAGAAATCCAGTTGTTCGCTGCAGACGGTTATGTGGTTTTTTATCCAAATCCTCGTGGCAGTACGAGTTATGGCGAAGAATTTGGCAATTTGTTAAAGAACAATTATCCGGGACAGGATTATAACGATGTGATGGATGGCGTGGATTATTTGGTTGAAAAGGGAATCGCTGATAACGACAGATTATTTGTAACAGGAGGAAGTGCAGGAGGCATCATGACCACCTGGATGATTGGTAAAAACCACCGTTTCAAAGCGGCTGCTGTGGTCAAGCCAGTCGTCAATTGGATCAGTAAAACTTTGGTGGCCGATAATTATTTTGGCTATGCGAATTCGCGTTATGAAGGACAGCCTTGGGAGAATTTTGAAACCTATTGGAAATTCTCGCCGCTATCACTGGTCGGAAACATCGAAACACCAACGATGGTTATGGTCGGCATGAATGATTTAAGAACGCCACCAAGTGAGGCCAAGCAGTTGTATCACGCTTTAAAGCTTAGAAAGGTAGAAACGGTTTTGGTGGAAATCCCTGATGCCTATCATAATATTGTCCAAAGACCAAGCAATTTGATCAGTAAGACGGCCCATATTTTGGCTTGGTTTAGGAAGTATAATTAATGTACTGTTCTAATTGTTGTGAGATAAATTTATCGTAAATGAAATCATTGTGGTCACATATCTAGAAATACGGAGCATTAAATAAAAAAGAGGCTATTTGAAAAAATGGCCTCTTTCGTTTTTAAAGAATTACATTAAGCAATACTGATGTTAAGATTCTTCCCAAGACCTACTTCAATTAGCTTATAATAGGTTGAAACTTGAATGTCGCTCAGACCACGTTCAATGCGCGAAATATAGCTTTTATTCGTTCCTGTTCTTTCGGCAAGTTCCTCTTGGGTTAAGTTAGCTTCTTTTCTCGCTTGTTTTAACATTACGCCAAGACGGAAGGCCAAAGACTCCGCATCGTATTTGTCACGTTTCTCACTGCCTTTCTCGCCGTATTTTTCTTTTAATATGTCTTCGAAGTCAATTATATTTTTCATTTCAAATGTTTGTTTTCTTCTAAATATTCTTTTTTTAATTTTTCCGCAAGTTTTATTTCCTTTCTCGGTGTCTTTTGAGTTTTCTTTTAAAAGCAATTGGTCAGAACTACTAAGTTACCATCGTCAAAAAAGCATAAAATTCGAATACTCTTAAAGGTTGTGATAACTCTAACTTCATAAATTCCGTCGGTGTTTTCAAGAGCCTTAAAGAATTTTTTGAAACCTGACGCTCAAATCGAACTAGGTCTATTACATATAGTATTTTTTCTTGGACGTTATCTTCTTGAGCTCTTAAAAAGTCCATGAAGTATTCACGATATGCAATTAATTTTCTTACCACTCTATAAAGTTAACTAATTAGTCAACAAGTTAGAACTGTTTTTAAGAATAATTAGATAAGGCTTTATGGTTATGCGATTAAAACACCTAGATTTCGATAGTGTTATGTGAGCGGGAATACTCCGTAATTTTTTGAGTCTGGATTTAGCTATTTAAGATAGAAAAACTACCATTAAGAAATGTTTTTAAGCACCTCTTTGTAAGAAGTTCTTTCGCCCTTCTCAAGTTGGCTGATTCCTTTTTTGATTTCAGCTTGTTCTGAAAAAGTTAATTCATTCCAAAAATCAGCTTTTTCGTTATTAATAAAGTCTGTTACCTTCTTTATGAAGTTATCGTTATTGATATTCAAAATTATTTTTACAAGCTCTATTTTTGAGGTTTTGATATCCATTTTGATTTTCTTTTCTCAAATTTACTAAAAATTGCCAATCAAAATGTATTTTCGTGTACGAAGGTTAACTTCTGAATACATTGACTTTAATGGCAATTATCACAATCATGATGATTTCCAAATGCCTTTTTCGATTTTCGTTTTTTCCAAAAGAATTTCTTGATCAAGAAACTTAAGGCAAGTCCTAAGGCTAGAAAGGTTAATATGGTTTGAATGATCTCGTTCATTTTAAATTGTTTTTATCGGTCCTCTCGTCTTCACTAAAGCTACGGATGGGCCAGCAGTCTTCCCTCCTTCGCTAAAGCTACGGACGGGCAGGCAGTTGGCAGCAGTCCTCAGTCTATAGTTTTTTTATCTTTGATAAAGCTACCGATAGTCGAGCTAGTAGCTATTTAGGTAAAAATCTTTGTGAAACTTCGTGCTTCTTTGTGCAACTTTGTGAAATAGCTTTTTTATAGGTCATCCTGAGCGTCCCTGATTAGTGTTGACCGTTGTTAGTTAAATCATTCATTGCCAAAACTATTTTTTTATTCACTCTCTTCCGATTGTAATCAGCGATTATTTATCAGTTTTATTATAGAACGCTGATGACGCTGATCTTGCTGGTTTTCCCTAATTTATTTTGGTTTTTATTTCTACCTATGAACTTTCATTAATCTGTCGTCTAACCGAATGCATTACGGTTCTGCGCCCTCCGTCATCGGTCATCCGTCCTCCAACTACTTCAAAACCTGAAAGGCAATCAATGCTATAATATACGCAAAAGCGGTCATAATTACAAGCTGAAGTACAGGCCATTTCCAAGTATTTGTTTCACGTTGTACAATGGCTAAAGTGCTCATGCACTGCATGGCAAAGGCGTAAAATAGCAACAATGAAATTCCTGAAGCGAACGTGAATAACGGGCCTCCCAACATGGGGTTGAGCTCGCCAGCCATCCTGTTTTTTATGGTTTCTTCGTCATCACTTCCCACGCTGTAAATCGTTGCCAAGGTGCCTACAAATACTTCACGGGCAGCAAAAGAGCTGACAAGGGCAATTCCAATTTTCCAATCATAACCTAAAGGTCTAATGGCAGGTTCAATGGCATGGCCGGTAATACCAAGGTAAGAATGTTCTAATTTATAGGAAGCGATGTGTTCATTCAGTTCTTGTTGCGTCAAGTTTTGGTCGGCAAATTCAGTGTTGACCATCTCTTCTGCTTTATTGAAATTCTCGCCAGGGCCGTAGGATGCCAAAAACCAAAGCACGATGGAAATTGCCAGTATGATTTTTCCAGCACCAAAAACGAAGGCTTTTGTTTTTTCTATTACCGTCAAAACCACATTTTTAAGCAGTGGCAGCTTATAATTGGGCATTTCAACTACAAAGAAGGTTTTGCTTTTAATTTTAAGAATCTTGTTTAAAATCATTGCTGATCCCAAAGCGGCTCCAAAACCGATCAAGTATAACAGCATTAGGGTCATGGCTTGGTAGCCCAATCCTAAAAAGCGACCGTCAGGGATAACCAAGGCAATGATGATCAAATACACGGGCAATCTGGCTGAACAGGTGGTAAATGGTGTTACTAAAATCGTAATTAAACGCTCCTTCCAATTTTCAATATTTCGTGTTGCCATAATTGCGGGGATGGCGCAGGCAGTTCCTGAAATTAAAGGGACGACACTTTTTCCACTCAATCCAAATCGGCGCATGCCTCTATCCATCAAAAAGACGACGCGACTCATATAGCCGCTTTCTTCAAGCACGGAAATAAATAAGAATAAAAAGGCGATTTGAGGGATGAAAATCACAATGCCTCCCAATCCGGGGATAATTCCCTCAGCTAATAAGTTCGTAAAAACACCTGGAGGTAAGGCGTTTTTGGTCCATTCGCTGAGCCATGCAAATCCGGCATCAATTAAGTCCATGGGGACGTTGGACCAATCGTAGATCGCTTGAAAAATGGTCAATAATATGACAAAGAAAATCACGTAGCCCCAAACTTTATGGGTTAAAACACGATCCAGTTTAATGCGTAAATCCTTGGCGGTGCTCAAATCGATGGTTTGTCCCTGCTTAAGGGTGTCGTTTATAAACTGATAACGTTTAATAGTCTCTTTTTGCTGGAGACGCTTTAAATCGGCTTTGGATTTGGTCTTGAAATTAGCGACATCTTCAATTTCATTTCTTTCGGTTTTGCCAAAATTCACATCTTGGGTAATGACCAACCAAAGTTTGTACAATAACTGATTTGGGAAAGCTTCACGCAAATTGTCAAAATAGTCCTTGTCAATTTCAGAAGCGTTCATGCAAGGTTTTGTTGACAAATCCCTATAATTAGAAATCAATTCTTTTAATTCAACAATTCCATTATTTTTTCTGGTGCTGACCAAGGCGATTTTGGTGTTTAGACGTTCTTCCAAATGCGGAATGTCCAAAGAAATGCCCTTGTATTGCATTCTGTCGGCCATATTGATGACCAAAATTGCAGGGATTTCTAAATCTTTGATTTGTGTAAAAAGCAGTAAGTTGCGTTTTAGGTTTTCAACATCACTGACGACCACGGCAACATCTGGGAAATCTTTGTCGTTTTTATTTAAAAGCAATTCGATGACCACATTCTCATCCAAAGAAGAGGCGTTCAGACTGTACGTTCCTGGTAAATCAAGAATATGTGCTTTTACGCCACGAGGGAGTTTGCAGAGACCTTCCTTTTTTTCAACGGTAATTCCTGGGTAGTTTCCTACTTTTTGGTTCAATCCGGTAAGCGCATTAAAAACAGAGGTTTTACCTGTGTTAGGATTTCCTATTAAGGCAACATTTATTTGTTTGCTCATTTATAAAATCTCTATTAAAATGTGAAGCGCAGTTTCTTTTCTGATCGCCAAATGAGTGCCATTGATGTTGAGGTACATGGGATCTGAGAAATAGGCGACTTGAACAAGTTCCACATAATTGCCAGGTAAACAGCCCATTTCGAGTAGTTTTAATGGGATGTAAATGGATGAAACGTCAGTAATAATACCGCGTTGCCCTTTTTTTAAATCTGCGACGGTTGCTTGCAAGCTTATTTAGATTGATTTTAAAGAAGCAAAAGTAAGCGAAAAAAGTTTTAGGTTCAAGAGTTTTGAATTTTAATCAATACCAATTGTTTGTTAAATATTCAGTCTCAGTCTCAGTCTCAGTCTCAGTCTCGGTCTCGGTCTCAGTCTCAGTCTCAGTCTCAGTCTCAGTCTCAGTCTCAGTTGCAGTCTCAGTCGCAGTCGCAGTCGCAGCTGTGGTCATTGCCGCAATTTCCCGCATTTGCTAAGGCTACGGACGGAATTAGGGTTTCAAGTTTCTGTTGTTTCGAATTTCTGTTGTTTTGGGCTTTAATCAATAATTGTTTGTTGAATATTCAGTCAAAGTCACAGTCAAAGTCGCAGTCAAAGTCGCAGTTGCAGTCACGGTCGCAATCGCAGTCGCAGTTGTGGTCATTGCTGCAATTTCGCGCCTTCGCTGAGGCTACGGACGGAATTAGGGTTTCAAGTTTCTATTGTTTCGAGTTTCTGTTGTTTTGGGCTTTAATCAATACCAATTGTTTGTTGAATATTCAGTCGCGCAGTCACAGTCGCGGTCACAGTCGCAGCTGTGGTCATTGCTTCAATTTCGGGCCTTCGCTGATGCTACGGACGGAAGAGCGGTTTCGATTTCAACTTCAACTTCAATTTCAGGTTCAAATTCAGTTTCAATTACAGTTTCAATTTGTTTTCTGCATTTGCACACCTCAAAACTCTGCGCCTCTGCGAGAGATTTCTACCCGTGTTTCTTCAACACCTTAATATCTTCCAACAACCGTTCAATATCATCAGGTTGAGTGCCGTCATAATAACCTCGGATTTGTTGTTTTTTGTCAATCAGCATAAAGTTTTCAGTATGAATCATATCGTATTGATCGCCATTGCCGTCTTCTTTGACTGCTAAATAACTTTTTCTAGCCAATTCGTAGATGGCTTTTTTATCGCCTGTAACTAAGTTCCATTTGTTATCGTCCACACCTTTTTCAAGAGCATATTTTTTTAACTGTGCCACATCATCAATTTGTGGGGTTACAGAATAGGAGAGGAGCATCACGTCATCATCCTTAGCAATTGCTTTTTGAATTTGAACCATATGATCGGTCATAATAGGACAGATGGTTTGGCAGGTTGTAAAAAAGAAATCCGCCACATAAATCTTATCCGCGTAATCATCTTGAGTAATCGTCTCACCATTTTGATTTGTCAGACTAAAATCGGCAATCTTATGATATTTACTTTGGTACTGAACCGTGCTGTCCACCATTTCAAAATTCACCATGGATGGTTGATAAATGGGAAGCACTTTTTTCGGGGTCAGGATATTAATCATGATTGAAATAACGATCGCCGAAAAGATGAATAGGGCGATTCCGAAGAATTTATATTGCTTAAAAAATTCG
Source organism: Gelidibacter sp. (assembly GCF_039916245.1). Lineage (GTDB taxonomy): Bacteria > Bacteroidota > Bacteroidia > Flavobacteriales > Flavobacteriaceae > Gelidibacter. The sequence continues at coordinate 2,272 of NZ_JBDSLS010000175.1, read as the reverse complement.
CGCATTTTTATGGGTTTTGAGTACGTTTCGTGTGATTTGCGTGCAAAAATACGACAGATAAGCTTCAAACAGCTGTTTTTAATGCTAAAATTACGGGTAATACAGGGTTAACATTGCGCTCTCCACCCTGCGTTTTGTAATTTCACACGCAAAAGACCAATCGTCAGAATTGCTGATTATATTCCAATTTGTAATAGTGATCATTAACTTGTTCAGTATTTCGATTGTATCCAAATGATAATCCCAAATGTATCGGAATCACCACCTGTTTTTTACAGAACTTCAAGCCAATGCGGAAGACATTAATAAATCGTTGTTAAAAAACCAGTGAATCGAAAAGGTTTAGTTTTCTGAATGGGGTTAAAAGACTACTTTTGTGCCTTATAATTTTTTTTGAAAAGAGATCAATGGAGTTTGTAATTAAAATTTCTCAATTTTTATTGAGTTTGTCCCTATTAATCGTGCTTCACGAGTTAGGGCATTTTATTCCGGCAAAATTATTTGGAACGCGAGTGGAGAAATTCTACCTGTTTTTCGATGTCAAATATAGCTTGTTTAAGAAAAAAATCGGCGATACCGTTTATGGTATTGGTTGGTTGCCGCTTGGTGGTTACGTGAAAATAGCCGGAATGATTGACGAAAGCATGGACAAGGAGCAAATGGCACAACCGCCACAGCCTTGGGAGTTTCGTTCCAAACCTACATGGCAGCGTTTGATTATCATGTTGGGTGGGGTCACGGTCAATTTTGTTTTGGCCTATTTCATTTACGTATTCATGTCTTTCGGATATGGCGACACGGATATTGCTTCTAAAAGTATAAAGGATGGGTATTTAATCGAAAATCCGTTGTTAACCGATTTAGGGTTTAAAACTGGAGATAAAATCGTTAAAGTTGGTAATACTACTATTGTAAATGAATCGGATGTTCGAAGTAATATCATTGGTGCTGAAAACATAACCATTGAACGCGATGGAACTGAACAGGTCATCGCCTTGCCTGAGGATTTCTTAGGACAATTATCCACTAGTAAAGATAGAAGGCTATTTGAATTAAGAATGCCTTTTGTAGTGGGAGTCGTTCCAGATTCTTCTTTAAATAAATCAGCGGATTTACAGAAAGATGATGTTATAAAATCAATAAACGGACAACCAGTGCCTTATTTTGATCAATTTGGAGATGTGTTAAAATCTTTAAAAGGTCACTCGGTAAAAGCTGAGATTTTAAGAGATGGCAACTCAGAAGTTATCGATCTTCAAGTGGATGATAATGGTAAGCTTGGAATTTATGCTGGTGGTAGTATAAATAAGTTCTCTGAACTGGGCTATTTTGATATTGTTAAAAAGGAATATACGCTTGGCGAAAGCTTTGGAGTGGGTTACGATAAGTTTACCGGTCAAATCACAGGCTATTTCACGCAATTAAAATTAATTTTCAGTCCGAGTACTGGTGCTTACAAAGGTGTTGGTGGGTTTAAGGCTATTTTTGATATTTTCCCTTCTTCTTGGAGCTGGGAACACTTTTGGGCCATTACAGCATTCCTTTCAATCATGTTGGGAGTTCTGAATTTGTTGCCAATTCCGGCATTGGATGGTGGTCACGTGATGTTTTTATTGTACGAAATGATCTCAGGACGCAAACCTTCAGAAAAATTTTTAGAGGGCGCTCAGGTAGTTGGATTCGTGATTCTCATTATGTTAGTATTGTTCGCCAATGGCAATGATATCTTTAAAGCAATAATGGATTAAAAATATTTCAAAATAGTTTTGTTCAATTGAAAAAACATACTATATTTGCAACCTCAAAATAAGGTATTAGGCCTTGTCCTTTAGCTCTCCAAAAGAGCATCGGAAAACGTTCTTTAAAAGAAAAACAAAAGCAAATTTCTGAATGATCAGAAAAGCTTAAAAATATATAAATTAACCTTCCTCTTTAGCTCAGTTGGTTAGAGCATCTGACTGTTAATCAGAGGGTCCTTGGTTCGAGCCCAAGAAGAGGAGCAAACAAAGCCGTTACGTAAGTAGCGGCTTTTTTGTTTTTGGTGGGTTTTGGATTTAATCAGAGTGCCAAAAGCTTTCGTGATTGGTTCGAGCCCATTGCTTGCCCCAATTACTATCGGGAAGGAGCAGCAAACAAAGCCGTTACGTAAGTAGCGGCTTTTTGTTTATATTCACTTTATGAATCATTGCTGCTATATATTATATTCGGAAAAGTTATCGCGATATTATATTGGTTATAGTTCTGATTTAAGCGTTCGTCTTATTTTTCACGA
>NZ_JBDSLS010000174.1:0-4981 GCF_039916245.1 Gelidibacter sp. | reverse complement strand
CCTATCACTTCGGTTATTTTGTTGCGCAACTTAATCAAGGTTTGATAATCGTTGGCTGATTTCGCGGTCGTAAAAGTGTCTTTGATAATGCGCGCATCGTTATCGGAAAGCTTAATTACGGTTGGATAGGTTGGCTTGTAATCCTCCCTCAAATTTTCTAAAATTGTATGACTGATATTCACTTTGTCCTTTAATAAAATGACCGCAGTTCCCGCAGCCATATCTCCCAAACGCTGAGATCTTTTACTGAAAAGAATGACAAAAAATCCCAAACCGAAAATATAAATATCCACAATCCTAAAAAACCAGCGCACTACGTAATCGGCGAGCGATGCTTGATAGCCATCAATTTTCACGACTTTTATTTTCATGATTTTCTTCCCTATGGTCTGTCCTTCCATTAGCGCTTCCAGAACCAGCGTATAAAAAACAACTGGCAAACCAAGTAAGGTGTTGATGCCAATTTGCGACCACTGATCCATATCCTCAAAAGCACCAACTGTCATATTCAAAATTGTGATATACCCTATCTTAATCAGCATGTCAATCACAAAAGCCAACAAACGTTCGCCCACGCCAGAAGCCGTAAAGTTAATTTTTACATTTTGGGTGGTGTTAATTTGTAACTCTGACATATTATAATTTATTTTAACAACTGTATGAGAGAAGTTGCATTTATTAAGCAAAATAAGGAAAAATGGCTGAGTTTTGAAACTGCCATTTTCAATAATGATTTTAAAAATCCCGATGAACTCGCTTCACAATACATCCAACTGATTAACGATTTATCCTACGCGCAAACTTACTACCCCAAAAGTAAAGTAATTACCTACTTAAATCAATTGGCGGCTAAGGCTTTTCAGAAAATATATAAAACCAAACGCGAAGACAGCAATAGAATTGTCGCTTTTTGGAAAACGGAAGTGCCCTTAATCATGTACCAATACCGGAAGTTCGTCTATATCGCCTTTATCATTTTCACGCTTTTCACTATGATTGGTGCTTTTTCAGCTGCCAATGATGGCGAATTTGTGCGTTCTATCTTAGGCGATGAATATGTCAACATGACTTTAGAAAACATTGAGGCGGGCAATCCTGTGGCAGTTTATAAAAGCGGCAGCAATTGGGGAAGTTTTATTGGGATTACCGTAAACAATTTACGCGTTGGTGTGATTGCCTTTATTCTGGGTGTTTTCGGCGGAATTGGCACCGTTTATATTTTATTCAAAAACTGTATCATGCTCGGTTCTTTCCAATACTTTTTTCATGAAAAGGACGTTTTTTGGGAAAGCGTCAGAGGCATTTGGATTCATGGTGCCATGGAAATTTTCGCCATTGTCATTTCAGCAGCGGCAGGATTGATTTTAGGAGCAAGCATTTTGTTTCCTGGCACGCATTCACGATTCACTTCGTTTAAGGAAGGCGCCAAAACAGGCGTCAAAATATTGATCAGCACCTTTCCTTTTACTTTTTTCGCTGGATTTTTAGAAGGCTTCATCACAAGATACGCTCAAGAAATGCCTAAAATGATTTCGGTTGGTATTATCTTGGTCACTTTAGGATGCATTAGTTACTATTATCTCATCTATCCCTTTGTTTTAAAGAAAAAACTTGACACACAATTGATCCCCATAATCGCTTAAATGAAACTTAACCTGACGCTTATTTTTATGGCCTGCATGTTTCTGCTCAATGTGAATACTTCACTTTGGGCAAGTTCAACTATGCAGCAACCACAAACTGAACGTCAATTTAAAGAGGGTTTTAAGGACAATTATTCAGGCAGAAAGTACAATTACGAAGGCAAGGAAGAAGTGCGCTCCGCCTCATCAAAACATGGCGATCCGTCTAAATATTCTGAAAACAAACCGTATTCAAAAGAGGACAATAACGCAAATGATTTTTCATTCAACTTCAATGCGCTCAATTGGTTGTTCATTCTTATTCTGATTGTTGCCGTCGGCTATTTAGCCTACACGCTTTTAAATGATGGGAGCAGCAAACTATTTTCTTCAAGAAATAATGAGAAACTGAAATCTTACGGCGAAATCACTGCTGAAAACATAAAGCATGCCGACATTAAAACCCTTATCGCTAATGCCGAAAACACCAACGATTATCGATTGGCCATCCGATATTATTATTTACTGGTTTTAAAACAATTGACCCTCAAAAACTTCATTAAATACGCCGATGATAAAACCAACGCCGATTATATGAATGCGATTGCCGCTGAAAAATTCAGCAAGGATTTTGCCTATACCTCCTACATTTATAATTATACCTGGTATGGCGAGTTTGCATTGGATATGCAGCAATACCAATTGGCCAAGGCTAGTTTTGTTCAACTTATTAAAGAGATCAACTCATGAACAAAACCTTAGTTACCCTACTCGTCATTGCAGCAACCGTCATCACGATTGCCATCACAATCGATTACAGCAATAATCGCACGGTAGATTGGGAAGAAAGTTATAATGAAAAAAGCAACAAGCCTTACGGCGTCAGTGTGTTTTATAAAGAATTATCGAAGTTGTTTGAGGATCAGAAAATGAAAACCATTTACTATACGCCTTACAACTATTTTTATGCGAATTCAGAAGATGGCTATGGCGACCACGTGGCAGAAGGAAATTTTATATTAGTCGGTAATTCCGATTATTTAGTGGACGCAGATATAGAAGAATTACTCCTTTTTGCAGGCCGCGGAAACACCATTTTCATGTCCGACTACACTTTCCCACAAACTTTATTGGATACTTTGAATTTAACCGTAGATAGCATTAAAAACAAAGACATTATTGCAAAACTGAACTTTAATAATTCGAGTTTAACATCTAAAAACACAACCATTGATAAAAGTGAAAGCTCTGCCTATTTCTCGAAATTTGTAGCCAACAACTATAAAGCTTTGGGCTATGTGAACGATGACCCTAATTTTACCAATTTTTTGGAAATTCCTTTTGAAGACGGAACCATCTATTTACATTTAGAGCCGAGAGTCTTTACCAATTACAACATCTTAAAGGATCAGCGCTACCTTTATACGGAAGGCGTACTCTCCTATTTACCAAACGAGACGATCTATTTTGATTCCTATACCAAGTTTTTCGATTCCTACTATGGCGATGCTCAAGAAAAATCAAATTTGAGCTGGTTTCTACAACAGCAATCCTTCAAATGGGCTTGGTATTTGGCTCTATTTCTAACTTTATTATTTATGGTTTTTAATGCCAAACGACGCCAACGCATCATTCCGATTGTAAAACCATTGGAAAACACAACCGTCGGATTTGTAAAAACCATTTCCAATCTCTATTATGAAACACAAGATCATAAAAACCTCATCGATAAGAAAATTACATATTTTTTAGAGAAGATACGATCCGATTACAATTTAGACACCACCAATTTAAACGACGAGTTCATTACCAAACTCTCTCAAAAATCTGGAAAGAAGAAAGAATCCGTCAAAAAAACCATTAATTTCATCAATTGGTTACGGACCAAGAATGAGTTTTTTGAAGAAAACCTTTTGAAACTCAATAAACACATTGAAGAATTTTACTCATAAATACATGGAAAATCAAGACCCTTTTGAAGGACTAACACCAATAGAATCCACACCAATTCCAGAAATCATTCAGGAAGAAACCTCGGAAGACATTCAATTTACCAACCGCCTCGACCTCTCTGAACTGCAAACAAATGTGCAAAAGATCAAGGAAGAGATGAGCAAGGTTATCGTTGGCCAATCGGATATGTTAGATATGCTGATGGCCTCTTTACTCGCCAAAGGCCATTCCTTAATTGAAGGTGTCCCAGGTGTCGCGAAGACGATTACGGCGAAACTGATGGCGAAATCCTTAAGCGTTGGATTTAGCCGAATTCAGTTTACGCCCGATTTAATGCCGAGTGATATTTTAGGAACCTCTGTATTCAATTTGAAAACGACCGAATTTGAGTTTAAAAAAGGCCCTATTTTCAGCAATATGATTCTGATTGACGAAATCAACCGAGCACCGGCAAAAACACAGGCTGCTTTGTTTGAGGTTATGGAAGAACAGCAAATTACCATTGATGGTAATTATTATAACCTGAATTCTCCATTCATGGTTCTGGCCACCCAAAATCCGATTGAACAAGAAGGCACCTACCGTTTGCCCGAAGCGCAACTCGACCGTTTTTTATTTAAGATTGAAGTGCGATATCCCAATCTAGAAGAGGAAATTGAGATTTTAATGCGCGAGCACAATTTACAGGATCGAGTCAAAACAGATGCCATCACGCCATTTTTAACTGCGGAACAAATTATCAAATACCAAGCGCTCGTAACGCAAATATTGGTGGAAGAGCATTTGTTAAAATACATTGCCGATTTGATAATGGCCACACGGAATAATCAATTTTTGTATTTGGGCGCTTCGCCAAGAGCTTCGATTGCGATATTAAAAGCAAGTAAAGCTTTTGCCGCCATGTCAGGACGTGATTTTGTAACTCCTGAAGACATTAAACGCGCTGCCATCCCTGTATTACACCATCGTGTGATAGTAACTCCAGAAAGAGAAATGGAAGGCATCACGAGTACCGATGTGATAAAACAGATTATTGAGAATGTTGAGATTCCGAGGTAGGGTTCAGTTGGCAGTTTTCAGTCTTCAGTTAGCAGTCGCAGTCTCAGTTTTCGGTCAGCAGTTGGCAGACTTCATGCTTCTTGCTTCCAACTCCAAGCTTATTAAAAACATTCGTTAACCCGCCTGAATGGACGGGCAGGTTCATGGCAAAAAACAAATTATAAACTTGAAAGTCCTTAAACCCTTTTACATACAGCCTCGGTTTTTTTATAGTGGATTGTTCATTATAACCCTGTTTGTATTCAGTTATTTTGTTCCGTTTTTATTTGGAGTTGCGCAACTCTCCATTTTGGTCGTGCTAATGTTATTTTTTTTGGACGTTATCATTGTTTTTTTTGGTGGAAATA
>NZ_JBDSLS010000173.1:0-52145 GCF_039916245.1 Gelidibacter sp. | reverse complement strand
GGTGCTTTCGCCTGAATTAATCGTGACATTGCTGCCCGCATTCACTATTGGCAAAGGATTTACTTTTACTGTAACTTCAGCTTTAGCAGAATTTTTCCCTGTGCTGTCATAGGCCGTAACAGTGTATGTTTTCGTTTGACTTGGGCTTACGGTGATACTGGCTGTTTTAGCTCCGTTACTCCAAAGATAAGTAGAACCTCCAGTGGCTGTAAGCCTTGCGCTGTTGCCTTGGCAAATGCTCTGGTCCTCGCCAGCATTGGCATCTACGGTCACTTTTGAAGAATTAATTACAATAACTTTTACAGTAGCTGTACCCTCACAATCATTATCATTCTTTCCCTGAACACTATAGGTCGTGGTTGTTTTAGGACTCACTTTAATGCTCGCAGTGTTGTCCCCAGTGTTCCATTTATAGTTTTTAACTCCCGAGGCAGTTAATGTGGCGCTCTCTCCTAAATTTATAGTAACGTCTTTTCCGGCACTCACTGCTGGAATTGGATTGACCTTAACGGTAACATCATCTTTAGCAGAATTTTTTCCTGTGCGGTCAAAGGCCGTAACGGTGAATGTTGTCGTTTGATTTGGGCTTACAGTGATACTTGCGGTCTTGGCTCCAGTACTCCAAAGGTAGGAAGAACCTCCGGTGGCACTGAGGGTTGCGCTGGTTCCTTTGCAAATGTCAGTATCAGGGCCCGCGTTAGCAGATATAGATGTTGTACGCAGTGACATCCCATTCAAATAATATTCAAGATTTGTGTATCCATCGGGTTGAACTGAATTTCGATCACTGGCATCATTGGGATTAAGACCATTGGCAATTTCCCATGCATCGGGCATACCATCATTATCAGAGTCATAACTATTAGCTCTTTTAACGGAATTTATTGCAGGCGTTGAGTAACTTGTTTGTTTCATTGGAGAAATATACTGTCCTTCCTTAATGTTTTTTTTCCACATACTATCTAGAACATCATTGTTGTCACTTTCCGAACCGTCACCGTTTAACCTTTTACTAGCACCTGAATTTGGTACAACCATACTTTTTAAATCATTTACATCTTTTATTGTAATTTCTTTACCTAATAATGGTCGCTTTTTGTTTGTGAAAAAAGTAGACTCTAATTGGTCTCCTCTAACTTTTGATCCAAATCCACATTTATTGTTATCATAAAAGTATCTCCACATCAATTTATTATCTAAATTCATCTGAGCGACTGTACTTGTTACTGGATTTTTTTTACCATTAGCGTCAATACCAATTATTTTATTTCCACTTGTATATATGGTAGGCAGAATGGTAGATGAATCACACCCATAAAAATTCAATAGATTATCCCAAACTTTTGTAGTTCCAAAATCAAAAAGATTACCTATTTGGTTAAGGTTAAATCCGCTATTACCTCTAGTTAATCTTATACTACAATTATGTATATAGTTGTTAATAAGATCAAAATTGCTATTACCTTGAACATTTGGGAATCTATGACTTATATTATAATATACATTATTCAAAAATGAAGCATCTCCAAATTGGTCAGGATAATTTATATCACCTAAAAGACTTCCCGTTTTACTTTCTGCCATTAGACAATTTTGAACTGTCATATTCTTACCAAAATCTTTAGCAGTATAAGCAGTTAAAGAAAAAGCTTCATCACCACCCCACGAAATAGAGCAATGATCGAATATTGCATTTTTTAAAGCATAGGTACCTAGGGAATCATTGTCTACATTATAACCACCTCTAAATCTTACATACCTACAGATTATGTTTGTGTTTTTTTCAAAATAAACTCTATTTCCTTCAATGGTTATCCCACCTATCGGAGCTGTCTGCCCTGCTATCGTGACATTGTTTCCTTTAAATACAAGTGCAGATTTCAAGTTTATAATTCCAGATATATTAAATATAATAGTCGTGTTTGAGGTGTTTGCAAAGCTTCGTAAACTTCCAGGACCACTGTCGCTAAGGGTCGTCACAAATGAAACTGATCCTCCACGACCACCGACGGAAAAAGCCCCCGCACCGCTAGCAGTTGGAAATGCTAATTGCTGAGAATTGGAGTTTTGTGATAGAAAAAAAAATAAAAAAAACAAACACAATGATATTGTGTTACAAATGTAACTTGTACGGCTCTTTAGGGATTTCATAATTTTGAATTATTCTAATTTGGGGATTTCAGAATTTAAATCGAACTAATTCGACTATTTAAATGTAATTAATAAAATAAACAAATAAACATGAAATGCGTTATTATTCGATATTAGATATCTAATTGACAGAAAAAAACTACATTTTGATCACGTAAACGACAAAGCGTACTCTATATACGTCAAAATACAATAGGCAGATGTTTAAGTAAATAAGTTTAACACTTTAGAGAAAACAACTACATTTTAGCGTTTATATCATAATTAGGAAGTTACTAAATATTGAAGTTGTCCATTGGAAAATTGGATCGTCTGGATAGATGAGATTGTTTTTAATGTAGGCTTCCCCAAAAATAGGACAGTTATTAATTCGAATTTACTAATTTTAAATTCAAACTGTCACAATGAAAACAAGCAAGTTTAGCGAGAGCCAGATAATAAACGCTCTCAAGGAGAATCAACAAGGTAGATCTGTTGGTGATATATCAAGAGAATTGGGTGTTGATAAGAGCACATTCTATTATTGGCGCAAGAAATATGGAGGTATGGACCAGCAGGAACTCAAGCGTTTAAAAGAGCTTGAAAATGAGAATAATAGGCTGAAACAGATGTATGCCGATGTTAGCCTGGACAATAAGATGCTAAAAGATCTATTGTCAAAAAAGTTTTAAGGCCTTCCGACAAAAAAGTTCGTGCCACCTATCTCATTAAGGAATATTCGATTCCCATTGTTCGAGCATGCCATATTGTTGACCTCAGTAGATCAATGTGGTACTATCAGAGTAAACGAGATGACAGCGAAGTTATTGATAAACTGACTGAGCTGGCCGAAGCATATCCCACAAGAGGTTTTGATGAGTATCATCTCAAAATGCGTCGTGAAGGCCTAATATGGAACAGAAAGCGCGTATTACGAGTGTATCGCGATATGAATCTAAAACTCAGGCGTAAACACAAAAAACGTTTGATCAAGCGCGTAAAGCAACCTCTGGAAACACCATCAGGTTTGAATGAGTGCTGGAGCATGGACTTTATGAGCGATGTACTTACAGATGGAAGAAAAGTCCGTGTATTCAACGTAATAGACGACTGTAACCGTGAAGCTGTTGTTATCGATGCTGGATTATCATACCCAGCCAGAGCGGTAGTTGAAACACTTGAGAACCTTAAAGAAGAAATAGGAACACCAAAATATGTCAGATGCGATAATGGACCAGAGTTTACATCAAAAGCATTTATGAACTGGTGTACCAAAAACCATATTGAAATCAAGTACACTCAGCCAGGTAAGCCAATGCAAAACGGATACATAGAAAGGTTTAACCGATTCTTTAGAGAAGATATATTGGACGCCTATTATTTTAATGACATTTATCAACTTCAAAAATTAAGCGATAACTGGAGAGAAGACTATAATTTTAATCATCCTCATAAATCTTTGGGAAACAAATCCCCTAAAGAATTTTTGCCCAGATTTGATGAAGAATTCAAATTCTTCATCAAATCTGGCCTTAACAATAATTATTTGTCGAATTTTAAGGTGTCCTAAAATAGGGAAGCCTACAGTCTCTATCACCGAGCGTTTTCTGAGCAATATCTTGTCCCTCATGGTCATCATCTTTATCGGTAAGGGTTATTTTTTCATCCTTCAGTACAGCAGCATCTACGCTGTAGGGTATGTCAAACTCTTCAAGACTTGAATAGCGTGCATTGCTCTTTTGCCTGGTCACAAAGTAGATGCCATCCAATGACCATTGCTGGTATTGTTCGTAATCCACATAACCTTTATCAAATACAACAAAAGAGCCTTTTTTCAGATCGAGTTCCTTCAAAAATATGTGATCGTGCGTTGCAGCACTTGAAAACTTTATCAAACAGGGAACATATTCAATCACATTGATCATTGTGTGCATCTTTATACCACCTTTCTTTTTGCCGTTGAGCGGATTTCGACCAACACCTCTCAGGATATCGCTAAAGAGCGCTATTGTTGATGAATCGACTATTTTAAGATCTTTTATGGCGGGTTCCCTGATCCTGCTGCCCGATAAAAACTGGCGATATCGTTTATAGAGGCCTGCGTAAATATCCGCAAAGACTTCTGAGCTCCTTCGCTTGTTGGCATCCGACAATGTGCTGCGCTTTGGAAAGTCCCTTAGCTCCAAATGGTTGATCTTCCCCTCGCAGGCGAGCATTATGCTGGTGACCCTCGCGGAGTGAGCTACAGCCGCTGATAACGGCGAAAATCATCGTAACCAAGTGGTCATAGGTCGTGAAACTCTTGGTATACCTGTCGCTATTGTGCTTCTTTGCTGTCCGATAAATATCTTTGGTGTCAAGGAAGTTTAAAACCTGTTTGATAATGGGTTGTCCGCTGAAATTTTTACTTTTGTTCATATCTGAAGTTTTGTGGTAAAAACCAAGATATAAATAAAGCGGGAAATCCTTATTGGAAATCCCGCTTTTAAAAATGTTTATCGGACACTAATGATTATTAAATTCATAAATTTTGAAATACAGGCATTTTGAGTGTAAATCAATTCAAAATTTTAAAGATTTTTACTTCAACACTACTTTTTTTGTTATCACTTTTTGGTTATCTATTAATTTTAATAAATAAATCCCTGATTCATAATCAGATAAATCGAGTATTTTAAAATAACTATGCTTATCACTCTGCTTAATGATCTCACTATATATCGATTTACCATTCAGATCATATAAATGTAAACTTGATAAACCAGTCAAACCAGAAATATTAATATGAAGCTCGCCATGAGTCGGGTTTGGATGAATATAAAATCCATTTCCTAAATGATTTTTCAAGTCTTGGTTCTCTTTTTTGCCTTCGTAGTTCCCAACATATACCATCACATTATCTATATCAGAGTCTAATGCATGATATAAAATAACTGAATATTCAGTATCTATCTTTGGGTTGACAATAATGCTTTTATTTATCTCCCCAGTGCTCCACAAATACCTAAAGTCTTCTGTTCCTTTTGCAGTTAAAACAAAATTCTCGTTGTTGCAAATCGTTACATCCTTACCAACATCTGCAATAATTTTTTCATAGACATTTACTGTAACTGATTTTTCAGAAGTGCAATTGTCTTCATACCCTATAACTTGAAATATTGTAGTTTCCTTTGGGCTCACAGTGATGCTAGACCCAGTTTCGCCATTACTCCATTTATAGATATTTGCTCCATCAGCAATTAAGGTTATAAATTCCCCCTCAAGCATATCGAATTGATTATCAATATAATTATCAGCAACATCCCTAGTAGATACCGATAAAGTAACATTTAAATTGTTACAAATATCCAAATTTTGGATCCCTCTGGCTGGTGCTTTTGATTTATTAATAACCTTGACATAAACCTGTGCCTCACCAGAAATCTTCCCTTTACTATCATAGGCAGTTACAGTATAAGTTCTGGACGTACTCGGAGCTATATTAATATTTGCTGTCTTAGCTCCAGTATTCCAATGGTAAGTGGATCCTCCTGTTGCCGTTAAGGTTGTGCCTTCGCCTAAATATATAGTTTGATCAGGACCTGCGTTCACGTTGATAACCTCCTTTAAAACGGTTATTTCAGATTTACCTTCAATGCCTCCATCCGAGCTTTTAAAGGATAATATTACTTTACCCTCTGATAGAGACGATATAAGTCCACCTGAGTTTATTTTAGTGATCTTATCGTTGCTAGAGCTCCACATACCTATTTGATTAGTGGTATTTTCAGGATTAAATGTTTTTGTTAACTGAAGAGTTTTGTTCACTTGAAGTTCTGATTTATTTGGAGAAATTTTAATTTCTTTTACTGTGACGCTTTTACCGCCAACTAAGTCAACTTGATTTAAAAATTCTTCCAAATCCGTGTATCCGTTTCCATTTGAATCAATTTTACCATCATGCTTTAGAGTATTGAATCTTAATAGTTCCCATTCGTCTGGCATACCATCATTATCGGAATCATAACCTTTGGGTCTTTCCAATGATTTTATAGCAGGAGTTGAATACTTTCGTCTATCCATATTAGCTACATATTTCCCTTCCAATATGTTCTTTTTCCATTGAGAATCCAAAACATCGTTGCTATCACTAATTGAGCCATCAGCGTTTAATCTTTTACTTGCTCCAACGTTTGGAACAATAATGTTTTTCAAATCTGTTGCCTTATGAATTATAGATGCTTTTCCATTTAATGAGTATTGCGTAGTTTTGAAAAAAATTTTTTCTAATTGATCTCCCTTGTTTTTTTTACCATACCCACAATATGAATTATTAGAATAATATTTCCATGATAAAGAATTTTCAGAATTCACTTCTTTAATTGAGCTTGTTACAGGATTGGCATAACTTAAAACTTGAACACCTGTTATATTATTTCCTTTTGCATAAATTAATGGGTTCGAACCACCATTCGAACAGGTATGCATATTCATTGTTGAGTCCCATACTAACGTCTCCTTACTATTCCCATAATCATAAAAATTCCCTAACTGATTAAGTTTATACCCCCCCACACCTCTAATAAGTCTCCACTTAGCATTATGAATATAATTGTTAATAATATCAAATCTTAAGTCACCTCTAAGGTTGGGAAATCTATGTGTAATATTATAAAATACATTTCCAATCATTGAGATTCCACCTAAATTTCCAGGTTTGTCATCCCCTCTCATAATTCCTCCAGTTTTACTCTCTGCTATCAAACAATTTTGTATTGTTAATCCTCTACCAATAGTTGACGATTTGCCAACACTTGAAGAAAACGCTTCATCTGCACCGAAAGAAATTGAACAGTGGTCAAAAATCACATCAACAAGATCAAAACCTTCAACCGTGTCATATTCTTCATAGTAACCTCCTCTAAATCTAATATATCTACAAATTAAATTTTTATTTTTATCAAATAGAACTCTTGCACCTTCAATAGTGATTCCTCCATCAGGAGCTGTTTGTCCTGCTATAGTAACATTATTGCCATAGAAGTAAAGTGGTCGTTTTAATTTTATAATTCCAGAGATATTAAATAAAATGGTTGTGTTAGAAACGTTTGCAAAACTTCTTAAGCTTCCAGATCCACTGTCATTAAGGTTGGTAACAATTGAAACGGAGCCACCACGACCTCCTGTTGCATAAGCACCTGCTCCAGTGGCCGTTGGAAATGCTAATTGCTGACAATTAGAGTATTGCGATAGGAGGCCAAACAAAAAAAGTAACCATACAGTTGTTGTGCTAAATAAGTGAGTTGTTAGGTCTTTTGTGGATTTCATAACTGATGAATTATTCTAATTTGGTTTCAATAATAATATCGTTATGATCTAAACATTTCAAAATATTAAATAAAAATCATAATTAATAAAAGTAAATTACACTTTTAACAAAAAATAATGTGTTTAATCGCCGAAACGAATTCTATATACGCCATATTACGGATTTTGGATGTCGATAGAATAATTTTAACACCTTAAAGAAAATAGCTACAAAATTAGAATTGTAAAACTTAAGGCTAAAGTCCTTTATAAAAAACAATAAAATTAAATACATAAAATTTATAAATTATAGATAAAAAGCCATTAGTATCCGACAAACATTTTTAAAAGCGGGATTTCCAATAAAGGATTTCCCGCTTTATTTATATCTTAGTTTTTACCACAACTTGAGATATGAACAAAAGAATAATTTCAGCGGACAACTATTATCAAACTAGTATTATACTTCCTTGACTCCAAATATATTCAATGGACATCAAAGAAACGAAATTGCGACCTGTACACCAAGCAGTTTACGACCTATGACCATTTGGTCACATTGATATTCGCCGTCATATTTGGCTGTAGCTCACTTCGCGAGGTCATTGGCATGCTGGCCTTCGAAGGGAAGATCAACCATTTGGGTTTAAAGGACTTTCCAAAACGCAGTACATTGTCGGATGCCAATAAACGAAGGAGCTCAGCAGTCTTTGCTGATATTTACGGAGGCCTCTATAAGACTATTACCTGTTTTTATCGCACAGCAGGAAAAGAGAGCCCGCCATAAAAGACCTTAAAATAGTCGTTTCATCAACAATAACGCTCATTAGCAACATCCTTCCCTCTCAAATGCTTTTTGGGCGATAATCAAAATGCAATCGAGATATAGATCTGGGACAGTTTGCTCATCCAGCTTATTATGCTTATCATCCGAGAAAAGTACATAGAAGTTGGGCGTAATCCAATATGATGTGCTTAATAAAACACCACCCGATGACGTATTTCGACCTATTTAAGTTTCAAAACCCAGATTCTAAATGGGAAGAAATCACTAACAAAAACTTACAATAGCTAAGCAATTTCGACCCTTAGAAGTTCTGTTTTGATTACAAGAGCCTAATTCATAAAAATAACGGACTTATTTTTTACCTTAGATTTTTATCGGACAGCATCGATTTAAATAGAAAACTGACTATTATTTATCTCTCTTAAAATATTTTCTTGTGAGATATTACAATAAATGGTAGATTATGATCATATCATTTTTTATTCTGATTGTATTCGGCTATTTTTTTTTGGTCAACTATTTGATATTGAACCCACATAGCCGCAAATAAAATATAATGAAAAAAGAAAAAATTATGATTAGCCAGTAAGAATAAGGCCAAGGCAATTGTTTGCATAATTAAATATGGGGATTCTTTAAAAAAACGAACACTCCAGTAGAATAAATATATAAAATAGGCTAGAAATAATAAAAAGGGGATAATTCCGGACTCTCCTAAAATCATTAAATAAGTATTATGCACACCTAAGCTTCCTGTTTTTCCTGAAAATGCCCCATATCCATGTCCGAAAATAGGTGATTCATATATTTTATCATAAAATAATGCCCATGTTTCTGTACGAGAATCATTAGTAATCTCTTTACTAGACACCGATTCATTAGTCAAAATGCCTATTAATTGATTAAAACGAGGATTTTGTAAGCCAACCAATGAATCTATCAATAATAATGAAGAAAATATTAAAAATCCTACTCCAAGAATTTTAATGTTCTTAATACTAATTTTTAGTGATATTAAATTTAACATTACCCATATTACAATAAATGTTCTTGAGAATGTCAATAAGCCCATTAAGGTGAAGGTGAATTGACTAAAAAGCTTTAAAGACTGGTTTTTTAGTCCGTATGTTAATGCATAGCCATAAACACAAATAAAACCTGCCACATTGGGATTAAGATAGAATCCAGAATATCTACCTTGTCTAACAGGGAAGACAATCGTCTCAAAAGCTATGCTTAATGAACCTAATAACAGAAAAAAAAATAATTGTTCTTTACTAACTTTTTTAACAAGTTCGTAACCTGCTATGACAAAAACGAAATACCTTAATATTTCGTTCACATAACGACTTGTTTCTTGATAATATTGAAAACTAGAAATAGTAAAGTACAACAAACCTATTATTATTATCCACCAATTGGGGGTTGTCTTCATTTCAAAAAAATAGTAAATCAATAATAATACAACTGTGGCATAACTGAGTAAACCGCCTAAGGTAGGGCCGATTGTGAAAAGCACTACTGAGGGTAAATTCCACATTATTAATGATAACAACAATATTCTAAAAATCTTCATGTGAATAATTTAAAAGATTAATATTTTTTTCTACTGCATTGATTTATTAAATAAGAGAATTTATTAAATCTTCCCATTTTGCCATAACTTCTGTACTCTGAAAGTTATCAGTGCTCGATTTAGCTTTCTTTGAAAACTCACCTCGTAATACCTCATTTTTCATAAGTTGTGTTAATTTTTCTCTTAAAATTACATAATTGTTGATAGGTACTAAATAACCATTTATACCATCATCAATCAACTCCGATGGTCCGAAATCACAATCTGTAGATATACAAGGTAAACCGAAGTGCATCGCCTCTAATAAAGCATTAGGAAAACCTTCTGTTTTAGAAGTGAATATAAAGATTGAAGCTTTATTGTAATATTTATAAATATCTTTAACTTTCGAAATAATTTCAACTCCATCTTTTAAATTAGCGACTTGAATAAGGTCATTTAGCTCCTCTTTTTTATTACCATCTCCAATTATAATTAACTTCCAATTTTCAATATCTATCGAAGCGAAAGCCGCAATTATATCTTTTTGGTTTTTATTTTCATTTAATGTTCCGACCGTGATTATCAAATTTTCCTTTTTTGTGCTTTCATCTCTTTTATTAGTTAATTCTAATGAAATTGGATTTGGTAAAATAATTAGTTTATCTGCTTTTATTTTTTTTTCAAAAATCTTTTTTACGCCCTGAGTCTGCAGTACTATCCTATCAGCCAAAGGATAAATAAAATTTTTAAGAATTACCCAAAAAGATGAAAGATCATTATGTATTGGGTTATTACGTTCACTTATAATGCAAGGGATGCCATACATTTTAGCAGCAATAGTGGATAAAATATTAGCTGAAGTTATAAATCCTATAACTATATTAACTTGTTCTGCTTTTATTATATGATATATCTTTTTTGTTAAAATATAATTTAATTTTATAGATTGATAGGTTGATGTGGACTGATTAATAAATTTGAGACACGATAAAACTTTTATACGATCATCTAAAGAATAGAAAGGTTTAGAGTTTACAAAGGTAATAATGACGATATCAAACCTATCAATTAATCCATTACTAAGATTTGATATAACACGTTCAGCTCCTCCAGAAGAAAGTGATCCGATGACAAACGCTATTTTTTTTTTATGCATATTTCAATCTAATTTTTTATAATGAAAACTCTTGATTTATTTTATCCTATTTTGAATTAAGGTAAGTAATCTATTAAAAAAATCTCTAAACCCTTGTGAAATAATAAACAATAATAATCCATACATAATAATAATAATAGCACTAAGCTTAATTGAACTCAACAACCATGTGAAAAAGCTTAAATTTTCATGACGCAAAAAATTGTTATATAGAAAATTGATAATCAAGGCCGAAATTATAAAAACTACAAATAACGGAATAAATCCTTTCCAATAGTTCCATATACTCATTTTGAAACCTCTAGAATATAAAAAATAAGGTTTCCATATCATAGCAATTACAATTAAACTAGAGAAAGTTCCTAATAGAATTCCTGAAATACCCCAGAGTTTTCCAAAAATAAGAGAAATTGCTAGATTAAATATAACTTCGAAAGTTGGTGCCCAGGTATCAGAAAACAAACCATAAGCATTCATAAAATGTTGAACGGGCGATTTTATCAAACTAATAAATAAGTTACCAATCATTAGAAGGACAATGGAGTCTTGGAGAATATATTCTTCTCCAATCCATAAGGTAACAAACGGACTGATAAGATAATAAATAGCAAGACTGAAAAACCCTGCTATAAAAAACTGTATTGCCATCATTTCCCAGAAAACTTTATCAATATTCTTTTTATTATTCTCAGCAACCAAATTTCCAATACCAGCTCCAGTACCTGCAAAAACAGTATTAATTAAACTTCGGAGATTCATAAAAATAAGCTGGTAATTTCCAAAAAATGCCACACTCTGTATATTAACTAATGTATATATTAAAACATTATCGGTTCCGTCTTTTACAAATGAGCCCATTTTGTGCACAAATAGTTGTCTAGTCTTTTTAATGATCTCTGGATATTTTTCAATTAGACCATTTCTTTCTTTTGAAACTATTATTAACCAGGGATAATGATCTTTTATTTTTTTTCTAAGAATAATACTCAATGCAATTGCGAAAGTTAATTCCATAATTACCCAAGCATAATAACTTTGCACATAATATGCTATAAGGGATTGTAAAAGAAGTCTGGCAACGTTAATACTTTGAAAATATACCTGTACAACATATCCTTTCTGATCAGCCTCTAATAGTGTAATGTGATAGTTGAAGAAATACCCTATCAATGTTGAAGTTAAAAAGGAGAAAAAAATAAAATATATTAATGTCAATGAAAATTGAGTATCACCAAAAAAGTAAGGAAAGAAAAAAGAAACAATTACACCAGCTCCAAAAATAAAAACTCCGATTTTTTTATATAGAACACTTAGAAGCGCTATGATCTTATTTATTTCTGAGTGATTATTATCATAAATAGGTTTATAAAGAGCATAGCCGATGGCAGTACCAATTCCTAATTCAGCTAAATTTAAAAAACCCAATACACTCCTTAGTGTAGAGGCAAGTCCAATAAATTCATTACCCAAAAATTCTAAGAATATTTTTCTTGAGAAAAATTGGACAAAAACTGAGACAAGGAAAAAGATTGCCCCAACCTTAGCATTTTTTAAGGACTTAGATACTCTAGACATATATTAATTAGAAACTATGAAATCTGCTAGTTATTAAAATTACATATTAGATTTTATTAAAACTATAATTAATTAACAACTAGACGTAAAAGTAGCAAGTTTTAAATAGGAGTCATGTGTTTTGCTGTTTTATATTATGAAGATTTAAAAATTCTTGATTAGTGGAATGATATCTTATTTTTATAATGAAATCATTAATGTCCGATAAAAATCAAAACTGTCTGAGTTCCTTTTCATTTAAATGATTTTCAACACTTTGACTTATTCTTTTTAAGTTTTCAAAAAACAGGTCATAAATTAAATGCTAGTTGTTCTGTTTCCACTTTGTCAATTATCCAATTCTTTTCTGGGTTTTCAGAAATTTCATCAAATTGATGATTGAAAAGATGGATTTTACAGAAGCTGACCAAATTTGAAAATTCCCAACTTCGTTTTAATTTCTGTTTTACCACGGCCAATAGTAGATTAACTACCAAAACACCATAAATCTGTATTTTAATTGCATTTTCATTATCTCCCAAGAAAAATTTCAAAGGAAAGTTCTGTTTTAGTTGTTTTGCACAATAGATCGATTTGCCATCTTATTTTGTACAGAGCCGCGATCATATCGGCACGTAAATTCAAACAAATTCGTTAAAAACTCAAATTCTAGTTTGTTTGACTGGTCATAGAATGTCACTTTCCTCAATCTTAATTTTGACGTTTCTTTGCCATTTTTTACATCTATTTCAATGATTTCATCTTCTAAAACACTATTTTAAATTACCTACAATATGAAGCGTTGTCTTTTATTCGGGTTATATATCCTGTATTTTGCACTGTAAAATACCCAAAAGCCTTGTAATCCTTTGTAAAAAATATAAGTGGTGTTCTCATCGCATTTTAGTTTCTCTAAAAAATTAATTTAATATATTTTAGCTTCCCTGAACCAAACTCAATACCACTCCATCTGTTAATAACTGTATGCAATATAAATCCCTCCTTTTCTTTTTCCACTTTTTGGATTTATGCCAACACAACCCATAATATCTTTGAAGGCTAATTGTTGAACTGTCAAAAATTTTGATATGTATATTTATAATATCTGTAATGCGCATGTCCGAAATATATCACCATATTACTTTAGTAATTGATGATAAATGTTTTTCAAAAACCTAAACATCCTTTCTTTTATTCGCATAAGATAAAGCACTCCTTTTAGAGATATAATTTAAATACTTGTTGTAACTGATAAAACCAGCATAGCCCCAAGAAATTTCACTAAATGATGTAAACTTTGAAAGCGAACAAAAAAGCATACTTATTAAATGGTCTTTTGTGGTAAATCGCTTGATGAAGCGATCTGAATCACATTTTTTTACCTCTTTTTTTATCAAAGAATCTTCTATCAAAAAAATCAGCTGTCCGAAAACAGGTTTACTTGAAAAATAAGTACTTTTACTTATCGTATTCTAGAATTTTGCAACTCTAATTTACGTTATTATTCAAGGAGCCATTTTAATGGCTCCTTTTTTATCGGACAACAATGATAAAAAATATCATCATTAAATTGTTTTATAGACTGTTTAATATGATAAAATTGCAATTCAAAGAATAATTTTTAAATTTCACTATTGAAAACACATCTTTACAATTAAAACTTATCAGAAAAACATGAGCATAAAAATTTTAACATTAAATGTTTTTTATTTAATATGTTTTCGCCTATAGTTTTTTAATCTCTAATAGCTAATCAATGGATAAGGTATTTAAACATTAAATTTACTTTTTGAAATGGTAATTACATGGTCAAGAACATGATGGGCTACAGGTTTAAAACACTTTAGTAATAAATAAAACAGGTTAGTGAAAAGTCAATTTAGAATAAAAATAATATTTATACTTCCATCACTTATGGCTGGGGGTTCAGAACGCATAATTTCATTTATTTCACAAAATATTGATAAAGAGAAATTTAACCCAACTTTAATTATAGTTGGCTTTAAAAAAGATAATGTTTACGATATTAATGATATTGAAGTTATATATTTAAATAAATCGAGAATTTTAACTGCCT
The DNA here is from genome assembly GCF_039916245.1 of Gelidibacter sp. Lineage (GTDB taxonomy): Bacteria > Bacteroidota > Bacteroidia > Flavobacteriales > Flavobacteriaceae > Gelidibacter. The sequence continues at coordinate 37,597 of NZ_JBDSLS010000173.1, read as the reverse complement.
TACCATTTATTTATAATAATATCAATATCCATCAGCCACATATAGTTGTGAGTTCCATTTCGCACCTAAATACAGCAATGGCTATGCTCTCACCATTTTTTAGAAAAACGAAATTTATAGGAAGAGAATCAACTGTGTTAAGCAAACGTTCTAACGAAAAAAAAATAAGAAAATGGTCTCCTTTTCGCCTTTTACCTAATCAGTTTAAAAATCTAGATGCTTTAATTTGTCAATCTCAAGACATGGCTGAAGATATTATTAATAATTTTAACATTCCTAAAACCCAGATTCACGTTATAAACAATCCTATTTCTAGCTTACCCAAAATAAAACCAGCAAAACCTTTTACGGAAATCAAAAAGTTTATTACAGTTGGAAGGCTTACAGAGGTAAAGGGACATTTCCGAATTTTAGAAATTCTATCTAAACTAAACCAACAATTCAATTATACAATTATTGGAGATGGAAGCCTTAAAGATGAGGTCTTTGCAAAAGCGAAATCCTTGGGGATTTACGACTGCATAATTCATGTTCCCTTTACAAACAAAGTTAATGACTACATTGCGGAGCACGATATGTTTTTACAAGGTTCATATGTTGAAGGGTTTCCTAACGCATTATTAGAAAGTTGCGTTGTTGGAACACCTGTTATAGCTTTCAACGTGCCTGGAGGCACAAAAGAAATCATTATAGAAGGGGTGAATGGTTTTTTAGTTGAAAATGAAGACGATTTTCTAGAAAAACTCAAAGAAACAAGAGAATGGAATCCTGAAAAAATAAGAAACTCTGTTTATGAAAAGTTTAATAAGGAAACAATTATTAGGCAATACGAAAAGTTGTTTATAAACATTATGAAAAATTAAACAAATGAGACTTGCTGTTTTAATATATTCATTATCTGGTGGAGGAGCAGAACGCATGGTCTCATACCTTGCCTCCTATTGTGATAAAAATAATATTGAAGTTCATTTAGTATTAATGAATATTAATATTAAATACGAGTTACCAAAAGGATTAAAAGTTCATTATATTGAGAAGTCAAAACATGATGAAAGTGGCATTTTAAAAACTATAAAAATTCCAATGCTAGCTTTTAAATACGCAAAGTTGGTGAAAAGTCTAAAAATAACCCATAGTTTAAGTTTTTTAACTAGACCTTCGTTCATTAACATTATTGCAAATAAATTGACATTTTACAAATTTATCGTTATAACCAATGAAAGAGCATTCCCAAGCCTACAATATAGTTATGAAGGCCTACAATCTACCTTTAACAAAACTATGATTAAGTCACTTTATAAAAAATCAGACTTAGTTATCGCAAATTCTTACGGAAATGCCAAGGATTTATTAGATAATTTTGAAGTACCCTCCAAGAAAATGAAGGTTATACATAATCCAATTGATTTGGATAATATTAAAAAAGTAAATGCAATTCGATTTTTTTTTGATTCTAACAAAATCAATATTATTACACTAGGTCGATTAGATATAGGTAAAAATCATGAATTGTTAATTAGAGCTTTACATCAATTGCACAACGATGACCTGCGATTATATATTTTCGGTGTTGGAAATATGCAAGAACATCTAGAGCATCTTATAGATCAACTCAATCTAAACGCACAGGTTTTCTTAATGGGATTTGATGCCAATCCTTACCAATACCTTAAAGCTGCCGATTTATTTATCTTTGGATCTAACCATGAAGGATTTCCAAATGTTTTGTTAGAAGCTATGGCTTGTGGGTTACCGATTTTAACAACGAATTGTCAGTCTGGTCCAAGTGAAATTATGGAACTTACAACAACAAAAGATGATTTAATGATAACGGATTACGGAATTTTAGTACCTATTAAAAATGTTAATTTAATGGCTAAGGGTATTCGTTATTTTGTAAATAATAAAAATTATAAAGAAATCTGCCGAATAAATGGTCAAAGTCGTATAAAAGACTTTGATAAGAACAACATTCTAAAAGAATATATTGATCTAATCAATACTATTAACTAAACTTATTGGATAATACCAATTAAAATATGTGTGGAATTAACGGCATCATAACCAAAACCAATCGAAATAAAGACGATATAACGGCTCTCCTAAACACCATGAATAATTTAATTATTCACAGAGGACCAGATGATGATGGTTTGTTTTCTGAAGAAAACGAAAATTTTAGTGTTGGTATGGGAATGAGAAGATTATCAATTATCGATTTATCTTCTGGTAAACAACCTATATTTTCAGACAATAAACAAATCGTTATCGTTTTTAATGGAGAAATTTATAATTATAAAGTTTTAAAATCAAAATTAGAAGTTGAAGGCGTTACTTTCAAAACTTCTAGTGATACAGAAGTGATCTTAAAAGCCTATGAGAAACATGGTATAGAATCTTTTCGTTGGCTAGACGGAATGTACGCTTTTAGCATTTATGATAAAAATATTAATAAGCTATTTATTGCTCGGGACTTTTTTGGTGAGAAACCATTGTATTATACCCACAATGAAAAAGAATTCATTTGGGCATCAGAATTAAAGTCTATCATTAAGACGATTGATTTTACGCCTAACATTTCAAAAAAAGGATTGAACCTTTACTTTAGACTTACGTACATTCCTGCACCGCATACTATTTACGAAAACATTTTCAAGTTGGAGGCCAATCATTATATCGAATATGATTTCCATTCGCATCAAACAAAAATTCATAAAATTAATAATGAACCTAAACCAAAGCCGACTAACATTTCATTTGATGATGCAAAAGCTAAAACCAAGGATCTTGTTTACAAAAGTGTTGATAGCCGATCTATTGCAGATGTAGGATTAGGTACATTTCTATCTGGAGGTGTCGACTCCTCTATAATCTCACTATGTTTATCACAGGCCACCAATAAAAGAATCAATACATTTTCAATTGGATTCAAAAAAGCATCATATGACGAAACTGACAAGTCAAGAGTTGTAGCCAAAATGATAAAAAGTAATCATCATGAGTTCATAATTGATGAAGATGATCTTAAAAATAATATTCATGAAATTTTAATCAATTTTGACGAGCCCTTTTCGGATACCGCTAGTCTACCCACTCACCTATTGTCTCAAAAAACAAGAGAACATGTCACTGTGGCACTAACTGGAGATGGTGGCGATGAAGTATTTGGGGGTTACAACAAATACTACATTGGTAAAATGAATAAACGCTATACAAGTTTAATACCTAGACGTCTTCATAAGATTATTTCAGGGTTGAGTAATAAACATCTTATAAGTAAAGATGATGCTAGAGGTAGAAAATTTCAAATTTATAAATTAATAAATGCAATAGACTATGATGGTGATTTTTATTGGAATATTATTTCCTTAGCCAATACAAGCAATCAATTAGCCGAGATTATGTCTCCAGAGTATTTAGAACAAAATATTTTCCAAGAATATAAAGACGTATTAAACAATCAAAAAATAGAAACTCTCACTGACTTTAGACTTGTAGATAAAATTTTGAGTTTAGAAGGTGGCATGTTACCTAAGGTGGATAGAACAAGTATGATGTCATCTTTGGAATGTAGAGCTCCTTTCTTAAATAAAGAAATTTGGGAATTTGCTAATACCTTGCCAGAAAATTATTTAATGAAAGGGTGGAATAAAAAACACATCTTAAAAGAAGCGTTTAAAGATCAATTTCCAGAACAGTTTTTAGAAAAGAGCAAAAGTGGATTTGGGAGTCCAACAGGAGATTGGTTAAGACAAAGTCTTAGAAAAGAACTGGAGAGTTATATTGAACCAGAGTTACTTAAGTCACAAGGGATTTTTAATTTGGAAGTAATTTCTAAACTAGTTAAAGAGCATCTGGAAGGTAAAAAAGATAGTACTTTTAGGGTGTGGTCTTATTATTGTTTCCAAAAATGGTATAAGTATACTTTTCTTAAACAAAATTAAAATGAGGGATAAAAAAAGAATATTAATTATTGCTTCTTTGGCGGGATCTCTCATTAGGTTTAGAGGAGACTTTATTAAGACTTTAATTCATAATGGTTTTGATGTTTTTACTGCATCACCACCTTCTAATAATGATGATTTCCAAATAATTCGCTCCATTGGAGCAACTCCTATTGAATTTAATTTGCAAAGAACGGGACTTAACCCATTGAAAGATTTTAAATCTATAAAAGAGTTAAAATCCATTATAAAAGAAAATAAAATAGATTTAGTGTTTCCTTACACAGTAAAACCTGTAATATACGGATCAATGGCCGCCAACATGAGTAAAGTACCTGTAATTTCCTTAATAACAGGTTTAGGCTATACTTTTACGGGACTGTCCACCAAAGCGAGAATTTTACAACTATTTAATGAAACACTCTATAAATTATCTATTAGAAAAAATAAGGTAATTGTATTTCAAAATAGGGATGATTATAATCTGTTTATACACCGAAAAGTAATATCAAAAAAACAAATTGTAACTTTCGTGGGTGGGTCCGGAGTTAATCTTAATCAATTTAGGTTTAAAGAAAAAAACGTTTCTGACAAAATATCTTTTCTTGTAGTTGCAAGATTGATTGAGGAAAAAGGGATTACGCTATACTTGGATGCATCAAAATTATTGAAAGCTAAATATCCTAATGCAGAATTCCATTTAATAGGTTCTTCAGAAACATCTCCATCTGCAATTAATGAAGATTATCTCAATCTTTTACACAAAGAAGAAGTAATTGTTTTTCATGGCAAGCAGCCAAATATTGAAGAGCATTTACATAAAAGAGATGTCTTTGTTCTACCAAGTTACTATAGAGAAGGCTTGCCAAGAACAACACTGGAAGCTTGCGCATGTGGTAATCCAATTATTACAACTGATTCCGTTGGTTGCCGAGAAGCTGTTAGAGAAGGAGAAAATGGTTTTCTAATTGAGCCGAAAAACCTAGAGGCTTTAGTAAGTGCAATGGAATTTTTTATTATCAATCCTCATAAAATTAAAGAGATGGGCATAAATAGTAGAAAATATGCAGAGGAACGATTTGATGTAAATATTATTAACGCTGACTTATTGAAGTTGATAACCAGCGTTCTTAAAATATAATTAAATTATGAATATATACCGTTCATTCGTCAAACTTATTATCGACTTTTTCGCAGCACTTTTTGGAATTTTAATTCTTTCCCCAATACTTTTATTCCTTGTTATATCTCTATTTATACTTAACAACGGTAAACCTTTTTTCTATCAAGCACGTACTGGAAAAAATGGAAGGATATTTACAATCATTAAGTTTAAAACTATGAATGACAAAACAGATCTGGATGGGAACTTATTGCCAGCTTTGGAGCGTGTCACATCGGTTGGGAATTTGTGCAGAAAATTATCCTTGGATGAACTACCACAATTATTAAATGTTCTAAAAGGTGACATGAGCTTAATCGGTCCTCGTCCGCTCCTGCCCCAATATTTATCGCGCTATAATGAAAGACAGAGTAGAAGACACGAGGTATTACCAGGAATTACAGGTTGGGCACAAGTAAATGGTAGAAATGCAATCAGTTGGGAACAAAAATTTGATTATGATGTTTTCTATGTTGATCACCAGTCTTTTGTACTTGATTTTTTAATTATTCTAAAAACTATAAATAAAGTAATTTATCGAAAAGACATTAATAGTTCAGAAAGTGTTAATATGTCAGAGTTCCAAGGCTCAAAAAACAGCTAAATTAACAGTTCTTTTTAAATAATATTAAAGTCTTTGAAATCGATAACAAATTCATGGGGTAATTTTTGAAGGGTCATATCCTTATGAGTTTCAAAATGTATATTTTTACCATTATCAATTAAAGCCACGCTTTTCCAACCCAGAGAATTAGGTGCTATAAAATCCTTCTTTAAATTATCTGAGATATAATAATAAATCGTGCCAGTCAGTGATTTTTCGATAGCTTGAAAATTTGCAAAACAAGGCTTTTCAAAACCAATCTCATCAGAAATAATAATTTTATCAATATAATTCAAAATACCTAAGCTCTCAATTTTTGCTCGTTGTGTCTTTGATCTTCCGTCGGTTATTATACCAATTTTTCCGTTTTTTGATTTTATAGCTTCTAAGACATCTAAAACACCATCGAATAATTGAATATTTGGTTTATGGTTCCGGTACATTTCAATCAAGAGTTTGACCTCAATATTATAAGTATTGGCAGCATACTCAAATACGTTGATTTTACTTCTATATAAAGAAAACATCTTGGCATACAATAATCTCCACTCATCTGGCTCTAATAATTGAGCTATAGACTTATAGGCCGATTTCAAGTAGTCTAGTTCGTTATATAATGTGTCATCTAAATCAAAAACAACTACAGTATTATTATCAACCTTTATATCCATGTACTAAAATTTCATCGTCATAACGAATCATTAATAAATTGTTTTCCCACACATTAAATTGATCGTCAATGGTTTTTCCTAATATATACTCTTCAATTATCCATTTGATAAAATTAGCGCCAGACAAATAGGTCAAGGGATAACCTCCTCCAAACCGCGGATTAATCTCAATCCCATAAATTTTTTCGTCATCAGTTTTGTTCATAAAAAACTGAGCGGTAAGACACCCAACTGCCCCATCGATGTAGCTTAAATTTCTCCTTATAAAAGGAACTAAAGCATTATCATTTGTCACAGCCTTATAAACTTCACCATCCCTAATTTCAATTCTCTTTCTAGGCACAGCACACTTTAGTTTATAATCTTTTCCGAAGTATAAGTCACACGTGTATTCGTCATACAAATCATGGTCTAAGTATTCTAAAAACATGAGTTTCTCATTTGCAAAATGATATTCATTTAAATATTGTTTAGACTTAATGATATACGTATCGAAACTCCTGCTTCCATCTGTAGGTTTAATGAAAATTGGAATATTGTAATTGTCTTTAGTATATTCTTTGGGTGCATCTATATTATGTTCCTCAAAAAATTTATGGATGAGTCTTTTATCTCTGCATTTTGACACAAATTCAATAGAGGAAATTACAACAGCAATCCCTTGTGCTTCAAAACGAGCTTTGTTTTTTGCAAGCTCCAGTAATTCTGTATCTATTGTTGGAATGATTAGACCAATGTCATGAATTTTACAAAGATTTAATAAATAATCAATATAATTTGATTCATCTAATCTTGGGGCTTTAAAATACTCGTCCGCAACATGGCAAGCGGCAGATAGCAATGGGTCCGAATCGATAGCGTATACTTTATATGAAGGATTTATTTTTTTTAATTCTTTTTGAAATGACCTTAAGAGTGAAACTCTGCGTCCTGCTGAAGTAATTAAGATATTCATTATTTTGATTATAAATTTACTTTTTTATCAAAAATTAGTTACAAAGGTTAAATATAGCATAGATTAAGTTATCTATTTTAAAGACATGACGTAAATTCTTAAAATTAATTTATTAACTTGACTACCAGTTTCATATAATTAAAAAGTCATGATAATTATTATTGATCTCTTTTTTTGTATAAGCATTGCGTACTATAACGATTAAAACAGGTTGTAGTACTTATTTTTTAAATATTAATGACTGTTAACAACGTGAATATTTACTTCTTATCGTTTTAATTAGTGGAGTTTGAACATTATAATGGATATTTACCCATAATCTAGATCGTGTCCCAGATACCTCTATTGACATGGAATTGAACAGTAATTTGAATTATTACTTAACAATTTTAACTTATGAAACCGAAAATATGGCTATCATCACCGCATATGAGTGGTACTGAGCAATCCTACATAAACGAAGCTTTTGATTCCAATTGGGTAGCACCTTTAGGACCAAATGTTACTGGCTTTGAAATTGACTTACAATCCTACCTTAAAGCAGATCGCCATGTTTCTGCATTAGCATCCGGTACCTCTGCCTTGCATTTAAGCCTTATTTTGTTAGGCGTTGGAAATGGAGATGAGGTCATCTGTCAAAGTAAGACCTTTTCAGCTTCAGCAAATCCTATTGTTTATCAAGGGGCAAACCCAGTTTTCGTGGATAGTGAAAGAGACACTTGGAATATGTGTCCTATACAACTAGAAATAGCCATTAAAGATAGAATTTCTAAAGGGAAAAAGCCCAAAGCTATTATCGCTGTTCACTTATATGGAATGCCTTATAAGGTTGATGAAATTAATGAAATAGCAATAAAATACGAGATTCCAGTTGTTGAAGATAGTGCAGAGTCTTTAGGAAGTCATTATAAAGGTCAGAATTGTGGGACTTTTGGTGAATTCTCAATATTATCGTTCAACGGTAATAAAATCATAACTACATCTGGAGGTGGTGCTTTAGTATCAAAAACATTAAAAAATAAAGAAAAAGCAGTTTTCCTAGCAACGCAGGCACGAGATAATGCACCACATTACCTCCATTCGCATATTGGATACAATTACAGAATGTCTAATATTATTGCTGGAATTGGGCGTGGACAAATGACCATATTAGATAGTCATGTAGCAAAACGACGCGCTAATCACGAGTTTTATGCAAACGCTTTTAAACAGAATGAAAACATTACTTTCTTACAGGAACCACAAGGTCATTTTTCTAACCGTTGGTTATCTTGTATTCTTTTAAATTCTAAATCTACAAGAGAAGGTTTAAGACTAGCTCTTGAAAAAGAGAGCATAGAGTCAAGACCATTGTGGAAGCCAATGCACCAACAGCCTGTATTTAAAGATGCTCCAAGATATCTCAACGGGGTTTCAGACGACTTATTTGAAAAAGGACTCTGCCTGCCTAGTGGATCAAATTTAACCGATAATGAACGAGATAGGGTAATTACTACAATTAAATCGTATTTTAGTATATGATCTCTAAACTTCTGCATAAAGTATCTCAAAAGTATGCCCCAAAATGGTTGGTGCTACTCTTCGATTTATTAATTGTAGTAATTACATTCATTTTGGCTTATTTTATTAGGTACAATTTCAAATTGGGTTTTAATTTCAACCTAGTCATCGAACAAATTCCTTATGTACTTTTAGCCGCATTAATAAGTTTTTTAGCTGTAAGATCACACAGGGCGGTAGTGAGATTTACCGGTTTTAAGGACATTATAAACATTATTATCGGCGCAAATATTCTTGCGACAATATTGATTGTCTCAACATTCTTTAGTCGAAAATTCAATTATGATGAACTGTTTGATATTCCTGGATCCATCATATATATCCATCTTTTGCTTAATGTAGCGTTTATAATTGGTTTTAAATTATTTATAAAATCTCTTTATAACACGCTAACTAATGATTATTTACCTACTAAAAATGTTTTGATTTTTGGTGCTGGAAGTTCTGGCATGATAACTTACGATGCCATTAGTAACGATCCTCAAAACCACTATCAAGTTATTGGATTTATAGACGATAATGAAAGTAAAGTTGGCAAAAAAATAAACCTCTTACCAGTTTACAACCTAAAAAGAATAACCCCTGAACTAGTTTTAAAAAATACTATTGAAGAAGTAATCGTCTCAATTCAAAATATTGATCCAACACGTTTACTTCAAATTACTGGGTATTTATTTGATTTAGGACTTCTTGTAAAGATTGTTCCTCCGCTACAAAGTTGGATCGATGGTGATTTGAGTATTGGCCAAATTAAAAACGTCAATATTGAGGATTTATTAGGGAGAGACCCCATATCCATAATTAATCCGGCACTAATTGATGAATATGAAAATAAAATAATACTCATTACAGGTGCCGCTGGATCTATTGGTAGTGAAATTTCCAGAAAAGTTAGTCGTTATAATTATAAAAAGTTAATTCTTTTAGATAATGCAGAGTCCGCTCTTTATGACCTTCAACAAGAATTTAAGCAACGAGGATTAGAGAATATCGAAGCTATCATTGCGGATGTTCGGAACAAGACTAGAATAGATCAAATATTTAATCAATATAAACCCAAAGTGGTTTTCCATGCTGCAGCTTACAAGCACGTGCCATTAATGGAAAATAACCCCTTTGAAGCCGTTAGTGTTAATATTGGAGGCACTTCAAATGTGGCGGATATATCAGTGAAGCACATTGTGGATAAATTTGTATTAATATCAACAGACAAAGCAGTAAATCCAACAAATGTTATGGGAGCCACAAAACGCATCGCAGAGCTCTATGTGACATGTCTCAAAGAAAAAGGGCATACAAAATTCATAACCACAAGGTTTGGAAATGTCTTAGGCTCCAATGGATCCGTAATCCCATTATTTAAAAAACAAATTGAAAATGGCGGCCCTTTAACGGTGACCCATAAAGATATTATGCGTTACTTTATGACTATTCCTGAAGCTTGCCAGCTTGTTTTAGAAGCAGCTGCTATGGGTAATGGTGGCGAAATTTTCGTATTTGATATGGGAGAACCCGTTAAGATTTTTAATCTTGCTACAAATATGATCATCCTATCTGGCCTGCGCTATCCTGAAGACATAGATATCAAAATCACTGGTTTAAGGCCAGGCGAAAAGATTTACGAAGAGTTATTAGCAAATGGAGAAAACACCACGAAAACATATCATGAAAAAATAATGATAGCAAAGTCAAGACCTATAGATATTATAAATGTAGAAAAACAAATAAATAAACTATCTACTGTAAACTCTCTAACTCAACCCTTAGAAATAGTGTCTTTTATAAAAACTCTAATTCCCGAATATATTTCCAATAATTCAACATACGAAGTCTTAGATAATAAAAAATAATCTACATTAAACCATACATATAAAACTACTCAAATGAAAATTCGTTTATTTACACTCACAGTCTTGGTAATTATGGCCACCTCTTGCGCTTCCCGAAAGGACATAGCGTACTTCCAGGATAGACCATTAAGCGATGGCTATATTGACTCCGCACCTGAGCAACTTATTTATAAACCTGATGACATTTTAACTATCAACGTCTCTGCAGCCGACCCTATAGCGGCACAGCCGTTCAATTTATCCATAGTCTCAGAAAGCGACGATCTAATTAATGCATCAGGTCGAACTAGAATGCAGACATATTTAATAGACTATAATGGAAATATTGAATTTCCTGTTTTGGGCACTTTACATATCGCTGGAATAACAAGAATAGCTCTTACCGCTATGCTGAAAGAAAAAATAAGCGAATATGCGAAGGATCCTATTGTAAACGTTAGGCTCGTTAACTTTACGATAACTGTTATTGGAGAAGTCTCACGACCAGGCACATTTACAATACAGGACGAACGTATTTCCTTACCAGAAGCTCTCGGTTTGGCCAATGATTTAACCATTTTTGGAAAACGTAAAAATGTCCTTCTCATTCGTGAAGTTGATGGTAAAAAAAAGTTTGCAAAAATTGATTTGACTTCGGTAAATACTGTAAGCTCACCACTCTATTATTTACAGCAGAACGACGTCATAATTGTAGAACAAAATAATGCCAGAATACGCTCAGCTAATTACAATCAAAATAATGCGGTACTCATTTCAGCGATAGGCACGTTAACTACAATAGTAGCCGTGTTTTTGATTAAATAACTTATTAATATTAAAATTTTATAAAATGTAAAATGGATACATCTACAAATGAATTAAAAAAAACATTAGACATCTATCTTTCTAAATGGAAATTAATATTATTTTTTGTAATTACAGCTATAGTTTTAGCATACGGTTATCTTCGATATACTACATATCTATACCAAGCTTCTGCAACTGTTAAAATTAAGGATGAACAACAATCTCAGAAACTGCCAAGTATGGCCGAAATAACCAGTGGTGGTCTTTTTTCTGGTGGGGCAAATAAAATAAAAGATGAAATTGAAGTTATGACTTCAAGAACTATAATTGCAAATATCGTAAAAAACTTAAAGCTTAATATTAGATATTATGAACAAGGAAAAATTAAGGAAATGGAGTTATATGAAAATGCTCCTATAAAATTAAATTTTTTTGCAAGTGATTCAATCGTTCATAAAGTAGATACTACTCTTTTTATTAAGGTTAAATCCCAATCAGAATTTTTAATGTTTAAAGATAATGGGAAATCTATTATAGAGCGTGATGACTCTGAAGGAAAATCATTTTCTTTTGGAGATCGGATTAAAACAGGATTTGGTGATTTAGTGATAGTGCCAAATATTGGAAAGTTCGCTCCACATAAAGGAAGTAATTTAAAGGTTTCAATAAAGCCTGTGACTTCAATGGTCAATAGTTACCAGCCCGCTATTTTGACTTCGACAGTGGACGGATCGAGCGTGATCAAATTGACACTAAAAGACAATATTCCGAATAGAGCTGTTGATATACTCAATCAGGTCATTAGGGAATACAATAATGATGTCATTACAGATAAAGAAGACGTCATAAAAGTAACTTCTGATTTTATTAATAATCGCTTAGAATTGGTTTTTAAAGAATTAGAAGAAGTGGACTTTACAGCAGAGCAACTTCAAAAAAGAAATAACTTAACGGCTCTCGGATCACAAGCCAATATTTATTTAGAAAGCGAGAAACAAAATGAATTTCAAATAAATAACACCGCGAATACGATTCAATTAATAGACTATTTACGACAAGAATTAAAAGAAAAGAATAAGAATTCTGATTTATTGCCATCAAATCTTGGGATTGCTGATGCAAACGTTAATCAAGTTACAAAAAGTCATAATGAATTAGTAGCTCAGCGTGATAGAATATTGAAGAATTCAACTGAAAAAAACCCGGTTGTGATCAACTTAAACAATCAAATTGATGCCTTAAAAAATAATTTAGAGAGTTCTTTAGAGAACATGAAAAAGACTAGCGAGATTACCCTCACTAGTCTTACTAAAGAGGATGCTAGAATTAGAGGGCAATTGTATTCGGCACCAACAAAACAAAGACAACTGCGCGATATTGAACGTCAACAAAACATCAAAGAGTCACTCTACCTGTACTTGTTAGAGAAACGTGAAGAATCAGCAATCAGTCTAGGTATGTTTACTGCTAATGCTAAAGTTATTGATACGGCCTATTCAACTTATTTGCCCATAGCTCCAAATAAAATGATAACATATTTAGCAGCTATACTATTGGGATTAATGCTTCCAATTGGCTTTATTTACATAAACGATCTACTAGACACAAAGATTCATGATAAAGACGACTTAATGAAACTCCTTACCATTCCGTATATAGGAGATATTCCAATGACTAGTAAAAAAACGAAACTCATAAATAAAGTCGACTACTCCGCCAAGGCGGAAGCCTTCCGAATTTTACGGTCAAATATTGATTTTTTATTAAAAGACCAGGTTGCGAAAACAAAAAAAATATTCATAACTTCAACCCGAGCAGAAGAAGGAAAGTCACACACCAGTACTAATTTAGCATCCTCCATTTCTTTTTCAGAAAAATCCGTCCTTTTAATCGAAATGGACATTCGTGTGCCTAAAATAATGCAATATCTGAAAGAGAAACCTTCAACCTCAATTGGTTTATCAGAATTTTTAGCTGATAAAACGTTGAAACCCTGTCAGATTTTGAATAAGCTTAAGGATAATGAATTTTTGGATGTTATTGCCTCCGGAACCATTCCGCCTAACCCTTCTGAACTTTTGATAAGTGAGAGAGTTCAAGAGTTATTTGATTATTTCGAAGATAAATATGATTATATAATTGTGGATACCTCTGCTGTGGGATTGGTAAGTGACACCCTAATCATCTCTAAATTTGCCGATATGTTTATATATGTTGTCAGTGCTGATAATATAGACAAGAGACAATTGGTTGCTGTTGCAAAACCACTGTTTGATGACCATAGACTACCAAAAATGAATTTGTTATTAAACGGAACAAATTTTGACAAAAAAGGTTATGGCTATGGTTATGGATATGGATCTGAACCCAATAAAAAATGGTATCAATTTTCAAAAAAGTAAATTATATCCTTAAATTAAAAGATTTATTATGGCTGTCTTAATGTTTCACAGTATTGGATGTGAGAATGAAAACTGGTATCGCAATTGGCTTTCTGTTTCTATAGACCATTTTGAACATTTTTGTAAATATTTGGTTAAAAATAATTACGAAACAATCTTTTTAGATGAATGGTATGAAAATAAAAATAATTCCACTAAAAAAAATCAGATTGTTATTACATTTGATGACGGTTATTTAGATAATTGGGTTTACGCCTTCCCAATATTAAAAAAGTATAATTTACGAGGAACCATATTTATAAATCCAGAATTTATTGATGATTCGAATGAAATTAGAAGCAATTTAAATGATGTATGGGATAAGAAAATAGAGCAAACGCAATTATCTCCTCTTGGATTTCTTAATTGGAGTGAGTTGCACCAAATGCAAACTTCCGGTGTAATGGATATCCAATCACACAGTATGAGTCATAATTTCTATTTCCACTCCAATAACATAAAAGATATATATAACGGTCAACCACAATATGATTGGATGGCTTGGATAAATCAACCCAATAGAAAATCTTTTTACGCTATAGAGAGCCAAGAACATTATGTTCCAAATGGAAGTCCAATATTTGATTTTGGAAGAGCTTTAGGATTAAGACGCTATTTTCCAGATGACGAGTTAGTAAAATATGCCATTGAAATGTATTCGAATAATGAAGAATTGAAAGATAAAGCCTTATTAATAGCAAAGTTAAATGAAATGCTTAATACATATCCTGGAGCATATGAAACAGATGAGGAAATGGAAAAAAGATATCGTTATGAGCTTTTTGAAAGCAAGAGGCTACTGGAGGAAAATCTTAATAAGGATATTAATTTTTTGTGCTGGCCAGGAGGTGGATATAACGAATTAAGTCTTAATTTATCTATCGAAGCCGGTTACAAAGCTTCAACCGGTTCATTTAAGAATAAACCTTATTTTAATGATGAAACGGGAAATTATAAAAACATTCCCCGTTTTGCAATGACTTCTTTTATTTCAACACCTAGAAAGTATCATTATATGGAAAACCCTTACTTTCTTGTTAATTTATTTAAATATCATAATGGAAATACTTTTAATAAGTATCTCTATCGAGCGAATAAATTAGGTCTTTTAATTTCGGATAAGATATTTAAATAACTACTCTTTACGTCGCTTCCGCTCTTTCTTAAGCAACATTAGCTCCCTACTCGTTTGTCCCGCAACCGACGTATTCTCTTCAGCGCGTCGTATCAAATAAGGCATCACATCCCTAACTGGCCCAAATGGCACATATTTAGCGACATTATAACCTATTGCTGCCAGATTAAAGCTAATATGATCGCTCATCCCGTAAAGTTGCCCAAACCATACACGGTTGTCAGTTTTGTCTATATGCAATTGCTGCATCAGGTCCATTGCCAAGTAACAGCTTTGCTCGTTATGTGTTCCGATAAACAGTGAAATAGTGTCTAGATTTCTCAGAATATAATCTAAGGTGGCATCAAAATTTAAATCTGTTGTTTCCTTGGTGGCACAAATAGGCGAAGCATAACCTTTTTCTTCTGCTCTCTCACGCTCTTTCTCCATATAGGCGCCACGCACAATCTTTACACCAATGGTAAAATCATCTTTTTTTGCGCGTTCATGAAGTGCTTTAAGGTAATCTAACCGATCCCATCTGTACAATTGTAAGGTATTAAAAACAATAGGAATTCCTGTATTATACTTTCGCATCATGTCTTCACACAAATCATCAACAGCGTCCTGCATCCAGCTTTCTTCGGCATCGATCAAAATTTCAACATCTTTTTCTTTGGCCAACTTACACACCTTATCATAACGTGCCACCACTCTATCCCACTCTTCTTGTTCTTGCGGGGTAAATGGTTTACCTTCTCCTTTCTTTTGATATAAAAAAGATCTACCAAACCCTGTAGGCTTAAATACCGAGATAGGCATAGATTTCCGCTCATCTGTAAAATTGATGATCTTCATCGTTTTTTCCATCGCAGCATCAAAATGTGACTCCGTTTCTTTTCCTTCTACTGAAAAGTCCAAAACGGAACTCACACCGTTGACGTACATCCTATCGATAACTGGCAAACAATCCTCTTCATTGATGCCTCCGCAAAAATGGTCAAAAACTGTCGCTCTAATTAATCCCTTTACTGGCAAGTGCGCTTTCAAGGCAAAATTTGTTGCTGCGGTGCCTATCCTTACTAAAGGTTGATGGGAAATCATCTTAAACAAAAAGTAAGCGCGTTCCAGCTCTGAATCACTTTTTAAACGAAAAGCGACTTCGGTATTTTCAAAAATTTCTGACATAGCTATTATAAAAAAATAAAAGCAAATTTAATTATTCATTTGTGATTAATTAATTAAAAACTGCTTATTTTCAACCTTTAATAAAGTTACTAAACAAATGACCTCAATTATCACTGATTCCTATGCCGTTCACTTTAATACCACGGGATATGAAGAACTAAACAACTATCTGAAAGACAATCGTTTTTCAAAAATATTTATTATCGTTGACAACAATACGCATGTCCATTGCTTACCACATTTTATGAGTAAATTAGAAACAGATTTGGACTGCGAAATCATCGAAATTGAAGCAGGCGAAGCCAATAAAAACATAGATACCTGCGTTGGCGTCTGGAATGCACTGTCAGAATTGGGCGCCGACCGAAAAAGTCTCATCATTAATGTAGGTGGCGGCGTTGTTACTGATTTGGGCGGCTTTGTCGCTTGTACCTTTAAGCGCGGTTTGAAATATATAAATGTTCCTACCTCGCTTTTGGCAATGGTGGATGCTTCTGTTGGAGGAAAAACCGGCGTGGATTTGGGCGCTCTTAAAAATCAGGTTGGTGTGATTTCTTCAGGAGATATGGTACTTGTGGACACCAGCTTTTTAGACACACTTCCTCAAAATCATTTAAAAAGTGGTTTGGCTGAAATGTTGAAACACGGGCTTATTTATGACCCACTATACTGGAGCAAATTTTTAGACCTAAACAACTTATCCTTAAGGGATTTAGATGATTTAATTCACGAATCAGTTGAAATAAAAAAAACGATTGTCACTGAAGATCCATTTGAGCATGGTTTGCGTAAAACACTCAATTTCGGACATACTTTAGGCCATGCCATTGAGTCTTATTTTTTAAGTGAAACAGATAAGCAAGAATTGCTTCATGGAGAAGCTATTGCTATTGGCATGATAATGGAAACCTATATTTCTGCGGAATTATTAGACTTTCCTAAAAATGAGATGGAAACTATAAAACAAACCTTTCTTAAAATTTTCAACAAAGTTTCGATTGAAGCCTCAGATCATGATGCCATAATTGATCTTTTAAAATATGACAAAAAGAACGAACATGGCAACATCAATTTTGTGTTATTGGAAAAGATTGGCGTACCTAAAATAGATTGTTTGGTAGAAAACGAATTGCTTATTAAGGCCTTCGAATACTACAAATCATAGATACCGTTCTTTTATAATTTGAAGATGATGATTTTCATGGCCCACAATTATAAACGCAGTTGCCCTAACAGAAAGACTGCTATTGTTAGCAATACCTCTTGCCGCCAACACTTCGTGATTAAAACCAGTGAATAAGGATATAGTTGCCATTCTCACAGTCTCGTATTCTGACAACAGATCTTCGATGCTTCTGTTGTCAGCATAACCATGACTAACAAAAACATCTTGATCAAAACCAGGCAACTCAGTTTTATCATTTCTGGCAATGCACAGCGCGCGATATGCAAATACCCGCTCTGTATCAATTAAATGCAAAATAATTTCTTTAACGCTCCATTTGCCTTCAGCGTAACGAAAAGAAAGTTTATTTATATCAATACTTTTAATAAAGGAAGCTACCGATTTACGATTGCGTTTTAAAGCATCCAATAGTTCTATATCCTCGACCTTATCAATATAGGGTTGATAATAACTATTGTAGTCATCTGAATCTAGCTCACTTCTCAACATAAAAAAGCATTTAACTGTTATTTTTAAAAAAAAACACCCTTTAGTGATTGCTCAAAATAGGGTGCATAGTTATCAAAAGTCCTAAAACATTACATCTCGTTAAAAATCGAATGCATTAAGCGCTTTTTATCATTTATGCTCTCCTCTAATGAAATCATAGTTTCTGTTCTGTAAATACCTTCGATATCATCTAACATAAAAATAATATCCTTGGCATGTGAAGTGTTTTTAGCCCTTACTTTACAGAAAATATTAAATTTTCCTGTAGTAATATGCGCTACCGTAACAAATGGAATTTCATTAATACGCTCTAAAACAAATTTTGTTTGCGAAGTATTATTCAAGAAAATCCCAACGTAAGCAATAAATGAATAACCAAGTTTTTTATAATCTAAGGTTAAGGATGAGCCCTGGATAATACCTGCCTCTTCCATTTTTTTGACACGAACATGAACCGTTCCTGCCGAAATCACTAATTTTTTAGCTATATCCGTAAACGGAACCCGTGTATTATCAATTAACATGTCTAAAATCTGATGATCAATTTCATCTAACTTGAACTTTCCCATTTTTGTGAATTATTAAATTTTTTACAAAAATAATAGAAATTTATTGAAGATAATACACCGAAACCTAGATATTTTATACTAATAGCGAGTGTTTTTCAGTATTCACAAACACGAAATCGATTGCGAGCCCCTCTTTTAACTTCACATTAACATCATTAAATACCAATTGCTCATGGGCATCAATTTCTTTGTGACCAAAAAAGAGATCCAAATCTGAAATTTTTTCGATTTTAGGAATAAAAGTGACCTGATTTCGATCAAGTTTCTCCTCGTATTGAATTGCAACATCTAAAATCTCATAGCCCACACCCCTTTTCAGCTTCGCGTTTCGAATAATAATGTCGTAAAACAGCTTTTCGTTTTGCGGGATTTTCAAGTACTCAGTCTCATTTATCCCCTCTATGGTGTTAAAAGCAATCTCGATCACCGCAATCCATAGCGATTGGAATATCAAGCCTCTTACCTTATCGCGAGCGTAGTCGCCAGGATAGTGTCCAGCTTCAAACAAAATGGTTGGAGCGTTTAGCACCTGAAAGGTATCCCCAACACAATTAATATTGAATGCGTCATCATATACCCCCACTTGACCAGGGATTTGTTTTTGCAAGTGCTCATTCATCTTAACAATAACGTCCATTGCTTTTTTACGGGTTTCCGTAATCGAACAAATCTCATCTTGAGCTGGCGCTAAAAAGGAAACAGTTGCAGGCTTATCAAATGCGCCAGCGCTAAAAATAGTACGCTGGCCATGAAGATTAAAACAGAAATCCGGTTTAAAATTCTCAAAACACTCTCTAAGCACTCTGCTTTCTGGCTGCGTCAAATTTTGCGCATCCCTATTTAAGTCCACTCCGTTTGCATTTAGACGGGTGTAAGATCTTGATCCATCCGGACTCAACATTGGAATAATGCCAATAGTACATTTATCCAAAAGCTTTTTAACGGTTTCGTTTTTTGAGTCAGCCAAAACATTCAATAAATCAAATATTGCTTTGGTGGTTGTGCTTTCGTTTCCGTGCATTTGAGACCACATTAAAATTCTTTTTTCACCAGATCCGATTTTTATAAAATGAATGTTTTCATTTAAAACCGACTTTCCAATAACCGTCACTTCAAAATATTTATTGTGTTTTTCAAGAAGGTTTTTTATGTGATCGGCATTAATATAACGGCCAAAAAGCGCTGGCTCTTGGAAGTGTTCAAAATCAATATTTATGTATGCTTTAGTCATATGAATTAATTGTGCTACAAATGTAAACAATTGATTATTTACATTTGTAAACAAGAAAACTCATCGCTTTTGTTTACAAAACTATACAGATGACTTATGAAGATGAAGTCAAACCATGCCTTCAAAGCAATGAAGGTGATCGCGTTTTAAATAAACATGCAAACAAATTATAATCAGTGTATTGTGTGTATTTATATAAAGTTAAAATTTAAGTCAGCTTAACAATATTTACTATCCTATAGCAATAAAAGGATTCTATTTATTACATTTGTAACACTCTTAATTCCGAAACATGAGTTTACAATGATAAACACTGATGATTTTGCAAAGCGACTACAAAAAGTCATCGATTACTACGCCGAAACAGCTTCTTCCTTCTCTGATAAAATTGGTGTTCAGCGCTCAAGTATTTCGCATATTTTATCTGGTCGAAATAAGCCAAGCCTAGATTTTGTCTTGAAAATTTTAGCCAACTATCCCGAAGTTGAACTCTATTGGCTATTGAATGGAAAAGGTAAATTTCCCTCCCAGCCTCAAGAATCTAATGTGGAAATAAAACGAAATTCAGAAACTCCGGGTCCAACAGCTAATCTAAAGTCAGAAAGTGCAGACAAGAGCATTGATAAGATTGTTATCTTTTATAAGGATGGTACTTTTAAGGAATTTGTGAAAGGCTAATTAATTTTATCAATTAAATGGGCTCATTAACTTTAAGGGTTTTCGTTACGGAATGAATTTCTTTTAGTTAGTTTTGCATCTAAACCCAATGAACATGAAATTACCTTTAGCTTTTATATGCTTACTCCTTTTGACAAGTTGTTATAATAAAGAACGCGAATGTAAAGATTTTAGAACAGGTACGTTTGAGTTTAAATACACCACCGATGGCGTTGAAAAAATAGGGCGCTTTGTGAGAACTGATAGCACCAACATTGATTATTATGAAAATAAGATCGATACAGCTTCAATCCGTTGGATAAACGATTGCGAATTTATCATGAAGCATATCAATCCGAAAAATATGAGTGAAGAAAAAGCGATTCATATGAAGATCTTATCCACATCTAAGGACTCTTATACCTTTGAATACAGCTTGGCCATTCAGCATGGTAGCCAGCAAAAGCATATTGAGAAAGGTACGGCGACTAAAATAAAGTAGACGTATTAAATTGCTTATCAATAAGTGATGACAATGTAGCTCGATTGAGCCTAACGCCTCAAGAAGCTGTCTTAGGGGCTGACAAAATTTTAGCAGGTTCTTATCTAAAAATTAGCCAGCCTGCCTAAAAACAATCGATTGATACCAATACAGTCTTATTATTAATATGACTGCAGTGTGTTTTACTGCTATTATTTGAGCTTATAAATTAGTTTAAAAAAACTTTTTCACATTGTATCTTCTAGTTTTAATTATCGCCATCAGTTTGCGAACTATTATACCATATTAAGATAGCTAATGATTTATTGACTCATTCGTGCCGAAACTTTTGTATTGCAATGTCGTTTTCAATTTAAGCTCCTAACTAAAAAGTTAAATTCTTAGACTCCAATGCTATCTAATAATTGTTGAATAGAATCATTTGGAATATTTATTCCTGACATCGTTTAATTTCAAATTTAGAAATCTGAAAAACTTTAAATCTGGAAAATCATAATCAAAATCAAAACAGACATCAAACGAAAAAGACCTTATCATGATTAACAGATAAGGTCTTTTTTTATGCTATGGTATTTTCTCTAAGGATCGTGAAAATATATACTGTAAAGCTGGTAGGCATTGAGCCTTAGTTCTTTAAAATCGCCAACCTCCGTATTTGTCCGTGAATCAACGTGTTACTTAGAAAAGTCGAAATTAGATTCGTTTAAACTTAATCTAATGGCGGATGGCCATGAATTTCCTCAAAAACAGCATCAAAGTTTTCTCTGATGTAAGCACGTAATTTCATACGGTAATCATCATGTAGCCATTTTACAAAATTGAAGGTACTCTTGCTAATACATTGTGTGTAGCGTTCCAATCGGTGGTTGATATCATCTTCCAATAGTTTCATCAACCCCAAGGCATCGTAAACGTCTTCGCTGTTTTCAACACATATTTTAGTGTGGTGCGCAATGGATTGTTCTAAAAGCACTTTAGACGAATCGCCTTTATTGACCGAATCGATATATGCCTGTTTCATGTCAAAATAGACTTCTTCAGAATTAGCGAATTCCTGGCGGATCGCATCGGGCATTTCATATCTGAAATTGGCTTCAATGTCATCGTCATTGATAATGCTGTCTAAATAATAATTTGGCGAACCAAATATTTTCTGCCAGTCAATATCAGCACCCCAAGGACCAAAACGATGCATATTATTACCTAAATCGATGATTTTAAACACTTCCTTATCCTTATAGATACGAGATCCACGCCCTACCATTTGGTAATACAGGGCTAGAGATTTAGTCGCTCTGTTAAGAATGATGGTATCTACGGAAGGTTCATCAAATCCAGTGGTCAAAATACTTACGGAAGTTAAAATGGCGCTCGGCGTTTCCTTAAACCATTTTAAAATGGCTTTACGCTCTTTTTTAGTCGCGGTATTGTCCAAATGCGCAATCGTATATCCCGCTCTTTTAAAAGTATCATAGATATGCAAAGACGTGTTGATACCATTGTTGAAAATCAAGGTTTTCTTGCCCAGTGAATGTTGCTCATAAGCATATACCACTTTTCTAAGCATGTCTGTATTGGTATATAAATCTTCAGAGGATTTCACGGTATAATCGCCGTTGGAACCGACTTCCAAGGATGTCAAACCTACATTATATTGATAGGTTTCAGCCGAGGAAAGGAATTTATTTTCAACAAGTGACTCAATAGTTTCGCCCGTAATGAGTTCATTATAATTATCCTTCATTGGCAAATCCTTGTTGGAACTCAATGGAGTTGCAGTAACACCTAGGATAAAAGAGTTTTCAAAATATTTGAAAAGCTTGGTAAACGAGTTGTAATGCGCCTCATCAATAATCAGCAAACCGACATTTGAAATATCCAACATGTCCTCTTGCAGACGGTTGTTCAAGGTTTCCACCATCGCCACAAAGCAGCTGTAGTCTTCCTGATCGTCCAAATTCGCCTTACTGTCTATCACTTTGTTCGATACGCTGAATTCCGTCAACATCTTGGACGTTTGTTTCAACAATTCAATACGGTGGGTTAAGATGACTACTTTTTTATCGTGATTCTTTAAATACTGTCTCACGATTTCAGAGAAAATAACCGTTTTTCCACCACCTGTTGGCAGCTGATAAAGTAAATGATAATCATCAGGAGCTTCATCAAAAGCCTTAAATACCTTGTCAATGGCTTTCTTTTGATAGTTATATAAATCTTTTCCTGTTTGACGTTCTAAGTTTTCTGAAACTGTTTTTACAGACATTCTATTGTAGTGCTAAAGCGGGTTATATCTTAATAAGAAGTGCAAAGATATGAGTATTAGCGTGGTCTTGCAATTATAAGTTTAAAAGATATTTGTAATTTGCCATAGAAATTTATGGATACAGAAAATTTACAACGGAATTTTGAAGGCTATTTAAACAGCTCTTTATTGTGGCATGGAGCTCAAGTTTATGACCTACAACAGTGTTTTTTAGAGAGTTCAATACCGCAACCCTTTACAAAAAAATTGACCGAACACCTCCGTTTGGGAAAGTTGGTAGAGCGTTTTGTATTCCATCAATTGGTCGAGGATATGTCTTGGGAAATTTTGGCCGAAAATGTACAGATACAAGATCATAAAAGAACTATTGGCGAATTGGACGCACTTTTAATGACTCAAAATGGTCCCGTTCATTTGGAAATCATTTTTAAATTTTATTTGTATGATCCCAATGAAGGCAATGACGAATTGTCGCATTGGATCGGTCCGAATAGAAAGGACAGTTTACTTCAGAAATTGGACAAACTGAAAAACAAGCAATTGCCGCTCCTCTATCATCCTAAAACTCAATCCCTACTTAAAGATTTAGAACTCAATCTCGAGGAAATTAAACAGCAAGTATTGTTCAAGGCACAATTGTTTTTGCCGCTCAACTATCAAAAGAAAGTATTTTTCTCCTTGAATCCTGAATGTGTCCACGGATTCTACATTAAGAAAGAGGATCTCCACCAATTCAAAACAGAACAATTTTATATCCCAGAAAAAATCAATTGGCTGATGGCCGTTGATAAGGACGTCATCTGGTTGAATTTTGAAGAGTTTAACTCTGAAGTGACAACTTGGCTCAATAATGAAATGGCACCCTTGTGTTGGCTAAAGGACAATGAGGTGCTGCGCAAATTCTTTGTGGTGTGGTGGTAATGTATTTGTAGTAATAAGTATTGAGATTTAAGTATTAAGAAATTAAAAATTCTCTCGTAGAGCCGCGAAGGCGCAAAGTTGTGAGTTGTTAATCTATGCTTTGTAAAATCAATTATTCTCTGTGAAACTCAGTGAAATCTCTGGGATCTCTGTGTAATAGCACATCTCAATCCGTGTAAATTCGTGTTAAAAAATCAATAAATATCTGTTTAAATCAGCGTATCCCGTCTCAACGAGTAGCAGGTTCATGTCGTAAGATGTTCAATGCGTTTATCCTAAGTGTTTCATCATAATCCTTACGTTATGTCCTCAAAAAAGTTTTACTTTGCAAACTCAAATTTTAAAAAACAAATCCCGAATTTTGAAAGTCTGTATTGCCGAAAAACCCAGTGTAGCACGCGAGATTGCTATTATTTTAGGAGCTAATAGTAAACATGATGGTTACTATGAAGGCAATGGCTATGCAGTGACCTACACTTTTGGGCATCTGTGCACGCTGATGGAGCCCAACGATTATAAACCACACTGGAAAAGTTGGGATTTGAATAATCTGCCCATGCTTCCGGAAAAGTTCCAAACGAAAGTGGTAGACAATGCTGGTATTCAAAAGCAATTTAATATCGTTAAAAGATTATTTGATAAAGCTGATGTCGTCATCAATTGCGGGGATGCTGGTCAAGAAGGGGAACTGATTCAGCGCTGGGTTTTATCTCAGGCCAATTATAAAGGAAAAGTGCAGCGTTTATGGATTTCTTCCTTGACCGCAGAAGCGATAAAAGAAGGTTTTGACAACTTAAAACCGTCAGAACAGTATGACAATCTCTTTTATGCGGGCTTTTCTCGCGCTATTGGAGATTGGCTTTTAGGAATGAATGCCACACGTTTATACACCCTAAAACATGGTGGCTATAAACAGGTATTGTCGGTAGGGCGCGTACAAACGCCAACTTTGGCCATGGTGGTCAACCGATTTAAGGAGATTGAAAATTTCGTTCCCCAACCCTATTGGGAATTGCAAACATTGTATCGAGACACCTTGTTCAGTTATGAGGAAGGCCGTTTTACCAAGATGGAAGATGGCGAGGTCTTGGCCAATAAAGTTAAAGAGCACGAATTTGAGATCGTCTCCATTACCAAGAAAAAAGGAAAAGATTACGCTCCAAAGTTATTTGATTTAACTGGACTTCAGGTTTACTGCAATACGAAATTTGGATTTTCAGCAGATGAAACTCTCAAGATTGTTCAGAAATTATATGAACAAAAAGTTGTGACCTATCCAAGAGTGGACACCACTTTTCTACCTAACGACATTTACCCGAAAGTATCCGGAATTTTACAAAACCTGTCAAAATATGCGCCTTTAACCGCGCCACTTTTAGGCAAAAAGATTAAAAAATCGCCTAAGGTCTTTAATGACAAAAAGGTCACGGACCATCACGCTATAATTCCTACAGGTGTTGAAAGCAGTTTGCAATACAATCAGCAGCAGGTTTATGACATCATAACCAGACGTTTTATAGCTGTGTTTTATGAGGATTCTACGGTATCCAATACCACAGTGATTGGAAAAGCTGCCGATGTAAACTTTAAAGCGACCGGAAAAGAGGTTTTAAGTAAAGGCTGGCGTGTAGTATTTGAAACTTCCACAGGGCATAGTGGTGCAAAAGAAAATTTACTGCCATCGTTTATTAAGGGTGAAAAAGGACCACACGAACCTTCATTTTTAGAAAAGCAGACCAAACCGCCCAATCAATTTACAGAAGCTTCCCTCCTACGTGCGATGGAAACTGCCGGCAAACAGGTAGATGATGATGAGATGCGCGAACTGATGAAAGAAAATGGGATTGGCCGACCTTCAACACGCGCCAATATTATCGAGACTTTATTTAAACGTAAATATATTGAGCGTAATAAAAAGCAAGTTCTACCAACGCAAATAGGCATTCAACTGATTGATACCATTCAAAATGAGTTATTGAAGTCGGCCGAATTGACCGGAATGTGGGAAAAGCAATTGAAAGATATTGAGAAAGGCACCTATAGCGCCGCCCAGTTCATCGCCAATATGAAAAGAATGGTGGATGCTTTGGTTTATGAAGTACGCAGTGAAACCCAGCGCGCCAATATCTCCCATGAAAAAACAGAAGAAAAGGCCATCATTAAAAAAGAAATCAAGAAAAAGGAAGGAATAACCTCAGAAATCTGTCCGAAGTGTAAAAAAGGACACTTGATTAAAGGTAAATCCGCTTATGGCTGTAGCGATTTTAAAAATGGCTGTCGTTTCGTTTTGCCTTTTAAATTTAGTGATAAAACCATTTCGGAAAAACAATTTATCCGACTGCTGCAAAAAGGCTCCACCGTCAATCTTAAAGGATTTAAAACTGAGGTTGGAGAAGTTGAAGGCCTGGTGAGGTTTGATGACAACTTCCAATTGGTATTGGAGCCAAAAAAATCGGCTAAAAAAGTAGTTCCAGACAGCTTGACTTGTCCAAAATGCAAGAAAGGAACCGTCATAAAAGGAAAAACCGCTTATGGTTGCAGCCATTTTAAAGAAGGCTGCGACTTTCGATTTACTTTTGATGATGTGCGAAGAAAATCTGAAGGAAAAAAAATGAGCAAAGAATTGGTTTACAGCATTTTAAATGGAGACATCTAAACCATTGACACACGTACATTTTCTGCTCAATAAACCTTTTGGATACCTTAGTCAATTTATGAGTAATGCCAGGCATGAACGCAATAAAAAGTTCTTAGGTGAGCTTTTTGAATTTCCAGAAGGTGTTATGCCTATTGGCCGTTTGGACAAAAATTCAGAAGGACTTATATTGTTGACTACAGATGGATTTTTAAGCAATACCATTTGTAGTAGTGCTATTGAAAAAGAATATTATGCACAGGTGGATGGCGACATTACCGCAGCTGCACTAGCTCAACTTCAAGAAGGTGTAACCATAGGTTTTGAGGGCATCAAATATGACACCCAAGCTTGTAAGGTCTTTAAATTGGAGCAACTTCCTGAGTTTTCAGAACGCTCAAAAAGTATTAGAGATCCACGTCATGGACCAACCTCATGGATTTCCATTACAATAAATGAAGGAAAGTTTAGACAAGTACGTAAAATGACGTCTGCCGTTGGTTTTCCTACCTTGAGATTGGTGCGTGTTCGTGTAGGTCACATTTATTTGAACAAAATGCAACCTGGAGAAGTTATTAAGGTTGAGGAATTAAATGTAGATTAAACGCGCTTTACTTTCACCGCGTTCATACCTTTCATACCACGTTCCAACTCAAAAGTCACTTTGTCGTTTTCAGCGATATCATCTAAGAGTCCGCTCACATGACAAAAGTATTTTTCATTGTTTTCGATATCAATAATAAACCCGAAGCCTTTAGAATTGTCATAAAAAGAAACTTTACCCTGTCTTACAGGATCTTCTTCTTCACCTTCTTCTTTCTTAGGAACACCTAAAACAATGTCTTCAGCATCTACAATGATTCTATCTGCAGGATCCTGTGGGGTATCTGTTAAATTACCGTAAGCATCTACGTAAGCAAACTGGATCCCATCGGTTCCACCTTCCGCTCTACGGGCTTCTTTTTTCTTTTTCTTTTCGTCACGTTTCTTAGCACGTGCTTTTTCTTTTTCAATTTTGTTAAAGGTCTGTTGCGACTTAGCCATTCTTTTTTTTAAATATGTTTTAAAGGTTAATATTGAAAATACTAAAAATTCTTTGAATATTCAATTTTTTAGAATTGTAAATGTCCAAAGCCTAAGGAAGTACTTAAAATAGGGTTTATGAATTTAAGAATTTAGTCATTAATTTCATATCCATCTTACAAATATAAGAGATAGATTTCAAATATTGTCTACCAAACTACTATTCTTGCAATTATAGGGTGTTTTCGTTAATAATCACAACATGTTTTCTGACAGCTTATTGATTGTTCAGCCTAAAGAGGCAATTTATTTATATAGACGCTACAAAAAACTTTAAATTAAGAAGTTAACATCGTCAGGTATCAAAACATAATATTTAGAATATTTCAATTAGGTGAAGTGCAATTAATTATCTAAATTTATATTAATAACCTTATTAAAATCACTTCATACTATGACCTATATCACTGATAATATAATCCCTGGCAATCACGGTAAAACATTTACAACCGATGTAAATGAAGCCTCTGAAAAAACAAAATTGGAAGCTGCAATTTTAAAAGTTCAAGGTGTGGTAAAAGTGATTTTTGCAGATACTTTCCCTTTAGAGTTTACCGTCCATACCGATCGCGTTGTGAAGGTGAGCGAAATACAGAGTGCCGCCAATGAATGGAATTATCATGTGATTGCTAAAGGACCTTTCTTCCCCTTATTTTAGTAAATCACTTATCCTTAATAAGAATAATACTTGCCGTAACACCCGTTAAAAGATTCCATTTTTTTGAAGAAACAAGGATGCCATTATCGTCATACACTTCAAACTCCGCTGTATTGGGGCCAGATTCGCCTTGGTTGAGCGCGACAAATTCTATCTTATTGATCCCCTCCACCAAAGGCACAGCAAAACTCTTGAAATTTCCTGTCAATAATAAATCGACTATAAAAACGACGCCATTGACAAAAACCCGAACGCGGTCGCCATCTGGATATTCGTGGTCTCTACATCTGATATTGGCTTTAAGTCCTGTGATTGCGAAGTTGCCCAAAAACTGGTCCTCCATGGTTGGCATCTTAAAACCTTGCTCCACAGCTTTCTTGTTCCATTTTTGATCAAAGATTTCTCCAGGGTCACGTAAGGTGCTATCGTCAAACATTGAAAACTCAGTGTTCTTTTTTTTAAATGTGATGGGACTTTCAGTAGTAGGTTGCTCTTCTTTGCTTACAGGCTCGATTTTGACAGGCGTAGGTGCGGGCTCTTTCTTTTCGTCTTTCTTTTCAACGGCAGGAATCGGAATGCTCCTAATCGGGATTTCCTGCGCCTCTACCTTAAACATAGTCACAAGAAAAAAAACGCCTAAAAGTTTATATTTGAAAAATTTCATAAGCTTAAAACTGATTTGGATTCTGAGAATCAAGAACCATACCTATTAGCGAAACTACCAATTAATTCTGACTATAATTTTAAAGGAAACGTTAAAACTTGCCATTAAAACTTATGCGGAGTTTTCTTATATACTCTTCCATGAGCCAATCTTTGTAATTCTGAGTACTGTTCATCATACAATAAGAATACTGTTTGATTCTGTATGAAATATCGTCGTGCAGGAATTTAGTCAAATCCCTGGCTTCAAAAATAGTTTCAGCGTTGGTTATGCACATTTGAGAATGCTGTTCAATAGAGCGCTCAATGGCTGTAATTGATTTTCTGCCTTCTAAAATTGCTTTTTCGTATTCTGCTTTCATATCAAAATCGACACTATCAGATTTACCGAATCGTTCCCTAGTTGAATTTGGCATCACATAAACAAAATCGCGCTCAATATCTTCGTCATTTCGGATGTTCTCAAGATAAAGGTCTGGGTATTTAAAAATGTGTTGCCAATCTACCGATTGATTCCACGGACCAAAACGAACCGCGTTATTCCCTAAATCCAAAACCAAGAATGATTTCTTGTCTTTTAAAATACGTGAACCTCTTCCTATCATTTGAAAATACAGGGTCAACGAACGTGTGGCACGATTTAAAATAACCGATTCCACTGTTGGTTCATCAAATCCTGTGGTTAAAATACTTACAGAGGTCAAGATACCATCAGGGGTGTTTTTAAACCATTTCAAAATATCCTTTCGCTCCTGCTTGGTGCACGTATTGTCCAAATGCTTGACGTTATAACCTGCGCGCTGGAAGGCGTAATAAACTTCTTTCGAGGTGTTAATTCCGTTATTAAAAATCAAAGTTTTTTTGCCTTTGCACATCTCTTCATAAGCAAATACAAGCTTGCCTAACATATAAGAATTTGTGTAGAGCGTTTCTGATGATTTAACGGTATAATCGCCATTGATCCCAATCTTCAACGTGTTTAATTCCACATCAAAGTTGTACAAGTCTGCTTCAGCCAAAAACCCATTTTTTATCAAGGTCGAAATGTCATCACCCACAATAAGTTTCTGGTAATTGTCCTTCATCGGCAATTTGATGTTCGAACTTAACGGGGTTGCCGTAACGCCGAGTATAAAACAGTTTTCAAAGAATTTAAAAAGCTTTCGGAACGAATTGTAATGGGCCTCATCAATAATAACCAAGCCGATATCCTCCAACCGTAATTTTTTATCATTGAGACGGTTGTTTAAGGTCTCCACCATGGCCACAAAACATTGATATTGATCTTGGTCTGGAAGTTCCTTGACATGGCTGTTGATGATTTTGTTATGCACATCAAAACTCGTCAACATTTTTGAGGTTTGTTTGCACAGCTCTATCCTATGGGTAAGAATAACTACTTTCTTATTATGTTTTTTAATATAGCGTCGGACAATCTCAGAAAATATCACCGTCTTCCCTCCTCCTGTCGGAAGTTGGTACAGTAAATTAAAATTATCCGGAGCGGTGTCAATCACCTCAAAAATCTTATTGAGATCAGCTAGCTGATAATCATAAAGATCCTTTTTGGCTTTTGGATTGCTAAATTGCTCTACTATTTCTGTCATAAAAAGGGCTCGTCAAAAAAATTTTCCCAAAGTTAAGGTTTTATAAAAGTTAATGTTGGCTATTGTTGATAAAAATTAATAGCCCCACTGTTTTATATGATGATTTTCTGATACTTAAATTAATTTCATGCATGTTTCATACTAATAAAAAAAAGAGAAACTGTTCAGGTTTCTCTTTTTGACTTTTCGGTTTCTTCTTTCTTAAGAAACGCTAATACGTTTTGCAGGTTTTTCCTTAGCCTCTTCTCTTTTTGGTAAATGAACCGTTAAAATACCATCTTTATATTCTGCTTTGATTTTATCAGCTTCAATAGTGTCTGGTAAGGTAAAGGTTCTCTTGAATGAAGAATAACCAAATTCACGTCGGGTGTAATTATCTTTTTTTTCTTCATGTTCCTCTTTTGTTTCTGAAGAAATGGAAAGGATTTTATTATCTAAATCAATATTAAAATCTGATTTCTTCATTCCAGGGACAGCGATTTCTAAATAGAATTCATCCGAATTTTCTTTAATGTTTACCGCTGGAAGTGTCATGCCAGTGTTGAAATTAGATAAGAATCCTGTTCCCATTCCGCTTTCAAACAAATTATCAACCCAAGATGATAAACCTGGTAATGTAGAAGTGTTTCTTTTTGTTGAAACGTCGTTGCCGTTATTTGGCATGGTTGCTAATGTACTCATTGTGTATCAAATTTTTAAGTTAGACTATTATTTCGATGGATACATTTCAAAATAAATACCAAAGTGGAAAGTGCCGGCATTTATGACATTTTTTACGTCAAATATGCCGTTTTGACATTTTAATCTACTTAGAACTAACGGCTTGACAGTTAAAAAGTGTTAAACACATCTTATATTTTTACCTGTTAGGCCACCATTATGGCCGTTCAGCATGAGCTTTCTAAAGCTTACTATGAACTTAGAGAAGTTTATGTTTCTGCCGTTTTTGGAAAATCGCCAGACCAATTAAATGCGATTGAAATCAAAGAAATCAAGGAAGCTTATCCTTTTGTTCCTTCGGAAGCTCAAATAAAGTAAAACTATTGAGACACGAAGCCGTCTAATCGAGGTCGCTTCGTGTTTTAATAATCATAGGCCTCTTCAGGCAATCTATAATCAATACAGACCTTTCTTCTGCCCCATTGTTTTGCTGAATCCACATCAATGCCCATATAAATATCAATATGATTCTTCCATTTCCTATGCATTTTGTCCTTGACCAAAAAATAGCCCTCAAAACCTTCAATGACCACGGGCGTGTTGTATTTAAGTCCTTTTCGTAATAAGTCGCGAGACACGGCAATATATCTCATGCCTGGTTTTAAGGTATCGCCAAAAGCAGTGATTTGCGGATTGGCACTAGTTTGCCGCGGTGTTGAGTTATAGGCGCTTGCCGTGACCGTAACGGAATCCCAAAAAAAATCAGAGTCCTCTTTCGGTTCTTCTTTACAGCTCGTCAACAGCAAGAGCGCGATTAAAAAATGTGAATGCATAAAATAAATATACAATTTAAAGCAACATTAATTCATTTTTGTAACTTGTCCAAACTAAAACTATACCTTATAATGAATAAAACTATGCTTTCCCTAAGTTTACTAGCGCTTTTTATGAGCTGTAAAAACGACAAAAAACCAATGACAGAAAACGATCCAAAACAAGATTCGATAGCGCTCATAGAGCGAGCACGAGGCATTCATGAGCGTGTGATCACGTTGGACACACATTGTGATATTGATGTAGAAAACTTCACAGATGCGGTCAACTACACTCAGGATTTAGGATCTCAGGTAACCTTGCCAAAAATGAATGCAGGTGGCTTGGATGTGGCTTGGTTTATTGCTTATACAGGACAGGAAGAGTTGACTGATGCAGGTTTTAAGAAAGCTTATCAAGAGGCGATGAATAAATTTACTGCCATCCACAAATTGGTCGAAAAAATCGCACCAGATCAAATTGAATTAGCACTTACTTCAGATGATGTACGACGTATTGTTAAATCAGGGAAAAAAGTGGCCATGATTGGTATTGAAAATGGATACCCTGTTGGAAAGGATATTTCCAACGTTGAAAAGTTCTATAATTTGGGCGGACGTTATATGTCCTTAGCTCACAATGGCCATAGCCAATTGAGTGACAGTAACACAGGTGAAGGAGATTCTATCTGGTTGCATAATGGATTGAGTGAATTGGGCAAAAAAGTCATCAAAGAAATGAATCGTTTGGGAATGATGGTTGATGTGTCACATCCTAGTAAAGAAGCGATGCGTGATATGATGGAAATATCGGAAGCGCCACTAATTGCTTCGCATTCATCAGCAAGAGCTTTGTGCGATCACAGTAGAAACTTGGATGATGAACAGTTAGAATGGATCAAGAAAAGCGGCGGTGTTGCGCAGGCAGTTGCATTTCCCGCGTATTTAAACACTGAGAAGAGCAAAAAATACGGAGATTTTAAAAAAGAGGTTACCTTAACTGTTATGGATTCCATGAATGTTGCTTTCTTGGATTGGAATGACCGTCAAAAGTTAAACGAAACGGAACGTAAAGCTTATTCTGATGTGATAAAAAAGGTTAGCCCTATTGTTGACGCCAAATTAAAGACTATTAAAGATGCTCCAGGACAAGTGAACGTGGCGGATTTTGTAGATCATATTGATTATATGGTCAACAAAATAGGAATTGACCATGTGGGGATCAGCAGTGATTTTGACGGCGGCGGTGGTATTGAAGGTTGGAATGATGCTTCCGAAACTTTTAATGTGACCTTAGAGCTTGTGAAACGCGGTTATACCGAAGAGCAAATTGGAAAGCTTTGGAGCGGCAATTTGTTGCGTGTTTTAGATAATGTTCAAGAGGTAGCTAAGAAAATGGCGAGTTAAATTTCGTAATGATTGGTATTAAAAAAGTCCGCGATATGCGGACTTTTTCTATTTATAGTAAACATTTTTATTCATCTTCGATGCTTTCCATTAATTGTTGTGCTTTTTCGGAATCAGCCTCCGAAACATAGAGTTGCAATTCGCCAAGGATGCCTGTATAGGAAGAATCTAATTTATTCAATTCATAATATTCAATGCCTTCGCTTTCTAGGATGTTTTTGATTTCCATGGCTCTGATTTGAGAGGTTCCTGAATATATTTTGTAATCGCTCATAATGTTCTGTTTTTAAAATGAAGGTTTATCTCTCTAAGTTAAGAATAATATTGATAAAGGTCAGGATAAAGGAGTTTTTAAATAGGAGTTTAGCTTTAGTTCATAAAAAAAATAATGCTACTGTTGGTGTTTTCCACTAACAGTAGCATTCAAAAAAAAATTATTTATGAATTGGTCTTTCGTAAGGTTGTTTCTAACTAAGGATCAATACTCCAAAACTTCTCTTAAAGCCGCTTCAAATTTCCCTTTCGCCAAATACTGATCTTCCAACTGATTGATAAATGGAATTGGTGTTTCCATACTTGCCACACGTTTTACAGGTGCATCCAAATATTCAAAACAGTTTTCCATGATTAAGGCGCTCAAATCACTGCCAATGCCGCCAAACATGGAGTCTTCTTGCAAAATGATTGCACGACCTGTTTTCTGAACCGATTTATAAATAGCTTCAGTATCTAAGGGTTGCAAGGTTCTTAAATCGATAAGATCGGCATCGATATCTTCGTTTTTTGCTAAAATCTCTAAGGCCCAGTGCACTCCGGCACCATAAGTTATGATGCTAACCGCTTTACCTTCTTTTAAAAGCGATGCTTCTCCGAAAGGAATCGTAAAATAATCAGATGGCACTTCCTGACGTATGCTTCTATACAACGCTTTATGCTCGAAATACATTACCGGATTTGGATCATTGATGGCAGTTGCCAGCAACCCTTTTGCATCATAAGGAAATGCAGGATAGACCACTTTTAACCCTGGCGTTTTTGTAAACCACGCTTCATTGGTCTGCGAGTGGAAAGGTCCCGCTGCAACTCCGGCGCCACAAGGCATTCGGATGACGACGTCGGCCTTTTGATTCCAACGGTAATAGGATTTTGCTAAATAATTGACAATCGGATTAAAACCTGAACTTGCAAAATCGGCAAACTGCATCTCAACTACAGCTTTCATGCCTGCAATAGATAAGCCCATGCCTGTTTCAACAATGGCCGATTCACAAATAGGCGTATTGCGCACACGTTGGTTTCCAAATTCTTCTACAAAGCCTTCGGTAATTTTAAAAACACCTCCATATTCGGCGATGTCCTGACCCATAATAACGAGGTCTTTGTGACGTTGCATACTTTGTCTTAATCCTTGAGAAATGGCGTCAATGAAACGGATTTCTTCTGGTTTTGACTTTGACTCAAAATGTTGGTATTGAAAAGGTTTATATACATCATTTAACTCAGTGCTTTCATTGGCAACTATCGCTTCCTCTGCTCCTGCCGTTTGTAAAGCTTCATCAATTTCAGTCTTTATGGTTTGATGTAATTCCTCATCTTTGGCTGCAGTTAATACGCCTAGTTTGAGCAGATAATTTCTATAGTTATTGATCGGGTCTTTCACTTCCCATTCGGCCATTAATTCATTCGGAACGTATTTAGTGCCGCTGGCTTCTTCGTGACCGCGCATTCTAAATGTTTTGAACTCGATTAAAATTGGACGTGGACGTTTACGCATACTTTCTGCCAGCTTTAGTACTTTTTCATAAACCTCCAGAATGTTATTACCGTCCAAAATAAAAGAATCTATACCATAGCCCTTGCCTCTATCGGCTAAGTCTTTACAGTAATATTGCTCATGCGTAGGTGTTGATAAGCCATAACCGTTATTTTCAATGCAAAAAATAACCGGTAATTGCCAAACCGCTGCAACGTTTAATGCCTCGTGGAAATCGCCTTCACTAGTTCCACCTTCTCCTGTAAAAACTGCGGTGACCTGACCTTTGTTTTGAAGTTTGCTTGCTAGTGCAATTCCATCAGCGACCCCCAATTGCGGACCTAAATGTGAAATCATGCCTACAATATGATAATCTTGAGTACCAAAATGGAAAGATCGATCGCGACCTTTTGTAAAGCCATTTGCTTTTCCTTGCCACTGACTGAATAACCTACTTAACGGAATGTCCCGAGTGGTAAAAACACCTAAATTTCGGTGCATTGGTAGGATGTATTCATTGTTTTGCAAAGCCATGGTAACACCCACCGAAATAGCTTCCTGGCCGATCCCAGAAAACCACTTGGAAACTTTGCCCTGACGCAAAAGAATGAGCATTTTTTCTTCAATCAATCGCGGCTTTAACATGTTTTTATAAAGCTGAAGAAGGGTCCTGTCGTCAAGGTTTTTTTTGTCGTATTGAATAGGGCTCTTGGTAGATGTCAACATAAGGTTTTAAATTTAAAACTCAAATGTAGATAAAATTAGAGAGATTGGAGCAAAACCGTATTTTTTTTAGCGTAATAAAGCAATTACAATCATCACTATTTTCGCTACTTTTGTAATAAAGACAGTTAACAATAAAAACGTACGTATAAAGATGAATGTGATACCGAGTGTAAATCTTCAGGATTTTGTTTCTGGTGATCCAGTAAGAAAGCAGAAATTTATTGATGAAATTGGTAAAGCCTATGAGGAAATTGGCTTTGTGGCTCTTAAAGGCCATTTTTTAGATGAAAAATTAGTAGATGATCTTTATAGTGAAGTAAAGAATTTTTTCTCATTACCTTTAGAAACCAAGCAGAAATATGAAATCCCTGGTATTGGCGGCCAACGTGGCTATGTATCCTTTGGGAAAGAGAGTGCGAAAGGTCAAAAGCAAGGCGATTTAAAAGAGTTCTGGCACTTTGGTCAGTATGTTGAAGATGATCCTGTTCGCGCTAAAGAATATCCTGAAAATGTGATGGTTTCTGAATTACCAAAGTTTAATGCTGTGGGTAAAGAAGCTTATGCCATGCTTGAAAAAACCGCAAAATATGTGTTAAGAGCTTTGGCTTTGCATTTAAATTTAGAAGAAACATATTTTGATAATTATATCCATAATGGCAATTCTATTTTAAGACCTATCCATTATCCCCCAATTAAAGACGAACCTAAAGAGGCCGTTCGTGCCGCAGCACATGGCGATATCAATTTGATTACGCTTTTAATGGGCGCTCAAGGACGTGGTTTGCAAGTGCAAAATCATAAAGGTGAATGGATTGACGCTATTGCAGAGCCTGAGGAATTGATGATCAATGTTGGCGATATGTTATCGCGTCACACCAATAATAAGTTAAAATCTACCATCCATCGCGTGGTCAACCCGCCGAAAGAATTATGGGGAACCTCACGTTATTCTATTCCATTTTTCATGCATCCAGTCAGTGAAATGAAACTGAATGTTTTAGAAAGCTGTATTGATGAAGACCATCCTAAGTTATATGAAGATATTACAGCTGGTGAATTTTTACATGAACGCTTATTGGAATTAGGATTGATTAAGAAATAGGATTCAGTTGGCAGTCTTCAGTTGGCAGTTGGCAGTCATGCAACTCATTCTGAAGACTGCAGACTGAAAACTGAAGACTGCGAAAAAAATGGATTTAAAAGACCAGCTCAAAAATTTATTCCCAGAACATATCCCTGAAGAAACTCCTGAAGTTGAAAGTTCAAATATCTGGTTGCAAGACGAACCTATTATTTGCAAGTATGAAAAACGAAAAGGAAAACCGATGACCATTTTAGAAGGCTATACGGGAGCTACTGAAGATTTCAAAATTTTAGCAAAGGAACTCAAAACCAAACTCAGTGTTGGTGGGAGTTTTAAAGATGATAAAATAGTGATTCAAGGCGATTATCGCGATAAAATCATGGCCATCTTAAAAGAAAAGGGCTTTGCGGTTA
>NZ_JBDSLS010000172.1:0-20846 GCF_039916245.1 Gelidibacter sp. | reverse complement strand
GACACTAATAGATATGATAACAAAAAATTCGATTTGTTTCTCAAATTAAAAAATGCGGTTCCCGAAAAATCCATCGTTCCTTATAGAATTTCTAAGGTTAACATTTATCCTAGTTACGAAATCTCCGATTCCATTCAAGCAACCACCACACGTTATAAAGACAAAAATTACATTGAGAAAGAAGTGTTTTTCAAGCCGAAATATTTAGATCCTTTCATCCAACTTAAAGAAGGTGAACTTTATAATCCAGAAACTTCACGCAATACGGCCAGACGGCTATCGACCATTGGCGCTTACAAATATGTCAATATTCTATATAGGGAAATCGACAGTTTGGCCACAGACAGTTTAGGTCTTTTGGAAGCCAATATCTATTTGTCCCCTTTAAACAAACGCGCTTTTCGTGCCGAATTGCAAGTAGTTACCAAATCGAATAGCTTTTCAGGCCCTGCTTTAGCATTAACTTACAGCAACCGCAACCTTTTTGGTGGCGGAGAAACCTATAACACCACTTTAAAAGTTGGCTATGAAGCCCAATTGGGAGGCGGGAAAAGCACAGGAAAAAGTAGTTTAGAGTTCGGCTTAAAGAATGAATTGATATTTCCGCGTGTACTTTTCCCTGTCAAAATTAATGATGATTTCTTCAAATATTCCATTCCAAAAACCAAAACATCTATTAGCATTGATTATCTTGACCGAACACAGCTCTATACCTTACTTTCTGGGACGGCTTTATTTGGGTATTATTGGGATGCTAACAGATATGTGACCCATCAAATTAATCCGATTTCCGTGAGCTATACTGATCTCAGGAAAACCACTCCAGAATTTGAACAGATTCTTGAAGACAATCCATTTCTTAAACGCAGTTTTGAACAACAATTTATTTCTGGCCTCAATTATTCATTTACTTATAATGAGATGATTGATGGGCAAAAAACTCATCAAATGTATGTCAATTTCGCATTGGACGTGGCCGGAAACTCCATCAGTCTATTGGCGAAGAAGCATGAAGGGGGCGCTCCGAAAACAGTCTTTGGTTCAGAATACGCACAATATGCCAAAGCAGATCTTGATTTCCATTACCACTTAAATTTTGGCAAACAGCAAACTATAGCAGCACGCTTGTTTGCTGGCTATGGTTTGGCCTATGGCAACTCTGATGTGATTCCTTTTGTAAAACAGTATTATGCCGGCGGCCCTTATAGCGTTCGCGCATTCAAAATCCGCTCTTTAGGCCCAGGCACTTATAACGCCGATGAAGACGTCAATAATCCCACCGGACAAAATTTCGATAAGACAGGAAATATCCGACTGGAAGCAAATCTTGAATACCGATTCCCTATTTATTCTTTTTTTAAAGGCGCCATTTTTGCGGATGCCGGAAACATTTGGAACTCTAAAGAAAACCCAACCTTTGGCGGTAAGGACAAATTTACTAGCAATTTCATAAACGAATTGGGTATGGGCGCCGGCGTTGGTCTTCGAGTGGACATCCAAAGCTTTGTCATCCGATTCGATTTGGCAGCTCCTTTTCATGATCCGTCACTTCCCAAAAAACAACGTTTCAATTTTGACATAGCCAATCCTATCTTGAATTTCGCGATTGGGTATCCGTTTTAACTGTAGTCAGAATTGCATATATTCCCAAGCCACAATTATAGCTTAGACGTTGCTTTTCAAAATTAAATGTAA
Source organism: Gelidibacter sp. (assembly GCF_039916245.1). Classification (GTDB taxonomy): domain Bacteria; phylum Bacteroidota; class Bacteroidia; order Flavobacteriales; family Flavobacteriaceae; genus Gelidibacter. The sequence continues at coordinate 19,151 of NZ_JBDSLS010000172.1, read as the reverse complement.
TAACTTTGTAATAACATTTTAGAATTATGGAAGCAGCAATCATAAAAATAGGAAATTCAAAAGGGTTGCGATTGAGCAAAACTATTTTGGAAAAGTATAACATTCAGGATAAAGTACAATTAATCCTTGAAGACGATCAAATCATCCTCAGACCTATCGGCGAACCTCGAAAAGGGTGGGGAAAAGCATTCAAAAAAATGAATTTGGATAACGACGATCAACTTTTGATGGATGCCGTATTTGAAGATGAAAACTTTGAAGAATGGAGCTAAAGCAATACATGATTGTTTTGGTCAATTTGGATCCAACAATCGGAAGTGAAATTCAAAAAACCAGACCTTGCGTCATCATTTCGCCCAACGAGATGAACATGTATTTGAACACGATCATTATTGCTCCTATGACTTCTAGCTTGAAAAAATACCCCACACGAATTTTGGTCAAACATGGCGGAAAAAGTGGAATGATTGTTATCGACCAAATTCGAACGATTGACAAATTCAGAATTATCAAAACATTTGAAACATTAACGAAAACAGAAATAAGCACCTGCAAAGCGATTCTAAAAGAGACTTTTGTAGATTAATAATAGTATCAATGAATATAGAAAACAAAAACAAGTTCATGCTCGAGGCAGTCACTGCGGCGCTGAAAGGCATGCAAAATAATGAAGGCGGTCCGTTTGGCTGCGTCATTGTCAAAGATGGAGAAATTGTAGGACGTGGTAATAACAAAGTGACTTCCAACAACGATCCTACGGCACATGCCGAGATCATGGCCATCCGTGATGCTTGTAAAAACCTGAATACGTTCCAATTGGAAGGCTGTGAAATATATACTTCTTGCGAACCTTGCCCAATGTGTTTTGGCGCTATTTATTGGGCACGACCAGACAAGGTATTTTACGGTTGTAGCCAACAAGATGCTGCCGATATTAACTTTGATGACGAATTCATCTACAAGGAAATCGAATTGCCTTATGAAAAACGAAGCATTCCGTTTGAACAATTGGCACGAGATATCGCCTTGGAACCGTTTCAAAAATGGAGCGAGAAAGAAGATAAAACGGAATATTGATTTAAACTTCTAATTTGTATATTTAATACCAGTATTGTCCGACAAAAGAACCTTGACCAATGCGTTGATAGAAAATAGACTTATTACGTAAAGCATTGAAGACATTAGGCTCAACTTTTTAACAGGACAGCATTAAATTAATATTTCAAAGGTGTAATCATTTTTAATTTTCTTCGACCTAAAACTAACCCTTAACTTTTTCATAAGCTATACTAAAACCCTAAAAACCAATGCAAAAGACATATTACGACCCCGCAGATCTCAAGAAATTTGGGAAAATATCAGAATGGAATGAAGAGCTTGGCAGCAAGTTTTTTGACTATTACAATTCGGTTTTTAAGGAAGGTGCCTTATCTGAGCGCGAAAAATCGCTGATTGCACTTGCTGTATCACATACCATCCAATGCCCTTATTGCATTGACGCCTATACTGGCGACGGTTTGAAACGTGGTATTACCAAAGAAGAAATGATGGAAACACTTCATGTGGCTGCGGCTATTCGTGGCGGTGCATCCTTAGTGCATGGCGTTCAGATGATGAACAAAGTGAATAAATTAGAAATGTGAGCAGTGAACCAATCCTGATTTTTCATCAGGATTGTGTAAATCGCTCATCCCGATATTTCATCGGGATCTGTCGAATAAATGCTTGAAGCTCGAAACATGAAGCATGAAGTTGGAAGCTGCAAGATCCAAGCGAGAAGAACAAAGATGGAAGATCAAAATTAAAAGCATGCCCGCCCGCACGTAGCTTTTTTGAAGTCGGGAACATCAAGGTTCGAAGCCTCAAAACTTGGAACTTAAAACCTTATATATTAAACAAATCAATGATTAAGTCCTTACATAAGCGCGATAGCGAATTAGCAAACAGTAAAAGGCAACTCGAAATTTTATCGAATGGCATTTTCCAGAATGGCGATTTACCAAAATTCAAAGATAAAATTGCCGAAACCGGACAGTTTCCGCTAACCGCCAAAAAACTTGAGATTCTGCAAATTAATGTAGGCTATATGTGCAATCAAGTTTGCGAACATTGCCATGTGGATGCTGGTCCAGATCGAAAGGAAATAATGACCCGAGAAACGATGCTGCAGTGCTTGGAAGTCATTAAAAACACAGGTGCGCATACCTTGGATTTAACAGGTGGCGCGCCAGAAATGAATCCATATTTTCGATGGTTTGTGGAAGAAGCCTCTAAAGTGGGCGTCAAGGATTTTATCGTGCGTTCAAATTTGACGATCATCAGAGCCAACAAAAAATATTACGACCTGCCTGAGTTTTTCAAAGCACACAACACCCATGTCATTTCCTCAATGCCGCATTGGACTAAAGGGAAAACTGACAAACAACGTGGCGATGGTGTTTTTGACAAATCGATAACAGCTTTGCAACAACTAAATGCTGTAGGTTACGGTATGCCGGATAGCGATTTGCGATTGGATTTGGTTTACAATCCATCTGGTGCATTTTTACCAGGCAATCAAGCGAGCATGGAAAAGGACTTTAAAAAAGCATTAATGGATGATTTCGGAATCCAATTTCACAATTTATTTACCATTACCAATTTGCCCATCGCTCGATTTTTGGATTACTTAATTGCTTCCGAAAATTATGAAGATTATATGTACGCGCTCGTGGAAGCTTATAATCCAACAACCGTAAAAAATGTGATGTGCACCAATACCCTTTCTATTTCTTGGGATGGCTATCTATACGACTGCGATTTTAATCAAATGCTAAATTTGCCTGTAAACAGCAAAGTCAAACATATTTCCGACTATAACGAAGAACTTTTAGAGGGCCGAACCATCATGATTTCGCAACATTGTTATGGCTGTACCGCTGGCGCAGGAAGCAGCTGTCAAGGGAGCGTAACTTAGACGAAGTTCAAATTGAAATTGAAATTCAAGTTTGAAAAACTCTGTGATATTTGGGAAAATAATATTTAAGTGCTAGACTTAAAAATTTAGACACTTTTCTTCTAAGTTCCACGGAAGGGTAATTAAAATTTTCGACTTAAAATTCGACTAAAATTCGATTTCAATTTCATTTTCACTTCAAATCGGCTGCTGAGCTTGTCGAAGTATCAATTTTATCGCGCTCCTTGCGGACAACTTAGCGTACCTTGAGGTTAATAACCAATTTATTATTCATTTTCCCGTTTCAACTTCGATTTCAATTTCAACTTCAATTTCAACTTCAATTTCCTCAGATTTTCCATCCTTTTTCCCGAACTTTGAATATTGAATATCAAACCTCGAACTTTCAAGAATGGGTATACTTACCACTAAAGACACGGATGGAGACAATGAAATAAGTTATAACTTTCATTTTCCAACTTCCAAAAAAGCATTGATCATTTTTACTCGAAATCCTGAATTAGGCCAATGTAAAACGCGATTAGCAAAAATGATCGGGGATGTAAATGCGCTTGAAGTCTACAAGTATCTCCTTAATCATACAGCATCCATTTCAAAAGACATTAAAGCAGACCGTTATGTTTTCTATTCTGAAAAAATAAAAAACGAAGACCTTTGGGACTCTAACATCTTCAGAAAAAAACTGCAAAAAGGAGACGATTTAGGAGCACGAATGTCCAATGCTTTTTCAGAATTACTGGAAATAGGCTACGAAAAAGTTGTTATTATTGGCAGTGATCTTTTGGATCTAGATGCCGACCTCGTCAACACTGCTTTTGCAAAACTTGACTTTAATGATGTCGTTATCGGACCGGCACTGGATGGCGGCTATTATTTATTGGGCCTAAAAAATCTGTATCAAAACCTATTTGAAAACAAAGCTTGGGGCACTTCTTCAGTGTTAAAGGACACTTTAAAAGATCTTCAAAACAGCAAAATTCATTTATTGAAAGAATTAAATGATATTGATACCTTTGAGGACATGCAACATTATAATGAACTCAATCAATTTTACAATCCACATGATTAAATCTATAAAAGAAACCACCGATTATTTACAACAAAAAGGCTTCGAAAGTCCAGAAATAGGCATCATCCTTGGCACTGGACTAGGCCAATTGATCAATGAAGTTGAAATACTACATGAAGTAAGCTACAATCACATTCCAAATTTCCCAACCGCAACGGTCGAATTCCATAAAGGCAAGCTCATTTACGGAATTTTAGAAGGTAAAAAAGTCATCATAATGCAAGGCCGTTTTCACATTTATGAAGGCTATTCGCTTCAAGATGTGACCTACCCGGTCCGTATTATGGAAAAATTAGGTATTCACACCCTTTTAGTTTCTAATGCTTCGGGTGCCATCAATCTCAATTATAAAAAAGGAGAATTGATGCTGATTGATGATCATATCAATCTTCAAGGCAGTTCGCCATTGGCTTTTAAAGGTGTGGAACATATGGGAGAACGTTTTGCCGACATGAGCGCTCCTTATGATCCAGAGATCAATTCCAAATTTGAACAGATTGCAAAAACTCATAACATCACGCTTCACAAAGGTGTTTATGCCAGTGTGGTGGGCCCGCAATTGGAAACAAGAGCCGAATACCGAATGCTGAAAATTATTGGTGCCGATGCCGTGGGGATGAGTACGGTTCCTGAAATTATTGTGGCCAATCACTTAAAATTAAAAGTGGCGGCGGTGTCAGTTTTGACCGATGAATGCGACCCAGAGAATCTCAAACCAGTAGATATCACAGAAATTATTGGAATGGCCGAAAAAGCAGAACCTCAAATGATTGTTTTATTTAGAGAGTTGATTAAGAATTTGTGATTTTTGAGACATCACCTTTCAGGTTTCTAAAACCTGAAAGGTCTCTTGAATAGCCAAAATCTAGAAACATGAGCTAAAATCTACAAGTATCGCTTAATTACATTTTTTTAGAATGGAGAAGATTGAAGAAGGTCATTATTATCACATTTATAACAGAGGAAATAATCGAGACATTATTTTCTTTGAACATGATAACTATATGTATTTTCTAAAACTCCTTCAAAAGCATATTGAACCAAATTGCAGTATTTTTTGTTATTGCCTACTTCCTAACCATTTCCATTTATTATTGAGAGTTAATGACAACCTATCAAATCCATCTCAACAGTTCTCAAATTTATTCAATGCATACACCAAAGCGATGAATTTGAAATATAAAAGAACCGGAAGCATTTTTCAGAAACCATTCAAAAGAATTAAGATACTTAAAGAAGAGTATTTAAAAGCTCTAGTTTTATATATTCATCTTAATCCTGAACATCATGATTTATCCAATGACTTTTCAAAATATTCATATTCCTCTTATAAATCGCTTTTATCCAATTTACCCACCAAAATTAAAAGAGATGAAGTGATTTCGTGGTTTGAGGATTTGGAAAATTTTAAGCATGTCCATCTGCGAAGAAAAATGATGATGGACAACGAAATGGAAAATCTTTATATTGAATAAAAACGTAAACAGACCTTTCAGGTTTTGAAAACCTGAAAGGCCTCTCGCAAACTATGGAAAAATACATCGACATTATCTTAAAATCCTATACTGGTTATTGGCGTTACCTCAAATATGAGTTAATTGACATCTCCCATTGGGACAACTATTTTTACGGACTAATTGTGATTTCGTTATTGGTTTGGGCGCTTGAAGCTATGTTTCCTTGGCGGAAAGACCAATCCATATTTAGAGAAGATTTTTGGTTGGACACTTTTTATATGTTCTTCAATTTCTTCCTTCTGAATTTAATTGTTCTTATCGCATTATCAAATACAATTGCCGAGTTTTTCAATGATATTCTTGGTGTTTTTGGCTTGCATATTAACAGCTTACAGGCTTTCAGTGTTAACGATGTCCCGGGCTGGTTGGGCTTGCTCATTTTCTTCATCATCACTGATTTTGTCCAATGGAACACCCATCGATTATTACATCGTGTGCCATGGCTTTGGAATTTCCACAAAGTACATCACAGTGTGAAGGAAATGGGATTCGCTGCACATTTGCGCTATCATTGGATGGAACCTGTAGTTTATAATTCTTTGTTGTACATTCCTATTGCCATTATTGGTGGCTTTGATGCGCAAGATGTTGCCATTGTTTATTTCTTCTCCATTGTTATTGGACATTTGAACCATGCCAATTTGGGTTGGAATTACGGACCTTTAAAATATATTCTTAACAATCCGAAGATGCATATTTGGCATCATGTGAAAGAACTTCCTGAAGATAAACAGCACGGCATCAATTACGGATTGACTTTGAGCCTTTGGGATTATATTTTCAATACGCACCACGTGCCACATGACGGTCGGGATATTGAACTCGGCTTTGAAGATGACGAAGATTTCCCTAAAACCTTTATCAAACAAAGCCTTTATCCGATAAAAACGGAGAAGTGATATTGGATATTTTGAGGATGGAGGTTTGTGGTTTAAAAAGACTAGAAGTTCAGTGCAAATCCAAACAATCAACGTCATCTGTGTTCTATTAAGAATTATTACACAGAGGTACACAAAGCAGGCACAAAGTTCCACAAAGAAAATTTTGTAAATTATTATAAGAACGCATAACCCTATCCAAATTTAAAACTTCAATATTCGGTGTTCGAAATTCAGTATTCTGTATTTCCTTTTTGCTGAAACCACTGATAATTATTATTTTCTATCGTCCTAAAATCTGATTCAACGACCGTTCATTCCTTCCTTTTTCATTAGGATACAATTCTATTAACGTTTCACTTTGGAAAACCTCTTTTGAATCGATATCTACCGCAGATAATTTGCCGTAAAATGCCGCACCAGTATCTACATTCAAAATATTGATGGCCCGCATAGGTCTTTCAGAATTGAAATTAATGGTAGGCGTATGACCAATATAAATCTCGTCATAATGTTTTAGGCGTTTTGGAAATATTTCGGAGTTCTCGTCAATGTGTTTATCCATGGTCAAAGCCATTTCCCAAAGTGTGCGGTCATAATAAAAAGTATTCTCAGAAATTTCTTCTTCCACCCCATGCATTGAGGTAAACCCTGCATGAAGAAACAAACGATTGCGATCATCCAAATAATACAATTTCAGTTGCTCAAAAAACCTCAAATGTTTGTATTTTTCTTCTACTGTAAAACCAGCATAGCTTTGAATGGTTTCCTTTCCACCATGCTCTAACCACACTTGTTCTGCTTTATTACTGCGCAACCAGGTTTCACACCAAACGTCATGGTTTCCTTTTATAAAAATACAGTCATGGGTTTCGGATAATGCTATCAAATAGTGTATGACTCCTGCTGACTCACTCCAACCGTCGACATAATCTCCCACAAAAATCAATCGATCATCCCTTGTGACTTCAGCCCGACTCAAAAGTTGCTTTAAAGCTTTTAATCCGCCATGTATATCGCCTATCACTAAAGTTCTCATTTCAATTCCTACTTTAAAATATTATTATAAATCTGAAAATTCTCATCATCAAAACATACAAAAATGACGGTTTCAACAACGGTACTCTGATAATTCAGAACCGTTTCTATGGCAACTTCTGCCGCTAATCTTTTCGGAAATCCATAGACTCCAGTGCTAATATTCGGAAAGGAAACCGATTTTAAATGATGGGTTTCTGCCAATCTCAAACTGTTCAAGTAGCAATTCGCCAAAAGATGTTTTTGGCTTTCTACATCCGCGTCCTCCTCAAAAATTGGACCTACGGTATGAATCACTTTTTTAGCAGGCAAATTCCCCGCAGTTGTAATAACGGCTTCTCCCGTTTTGCAGCCTCCTTGTTCCTTAATAATAATCTTACAGGCTTGCAAGATTTCAGGACCTCCTACTTTATGGATGGCCCCATCAACCCCACCGCCACCTAACAAAGAGGAATTAGCAGCATTGACAATAGCATCGACATTGATCGTCGTGAGATCACCTTTGAGTAATTTAGTCGTCACTACTGACATTTCTGTACAGATTTTTATGTTTTATATTTATCATAAAATTTCCGAATGACCTTTTCTACAGGTTTATTCTGTGGTGTATATTGCGAATCGGTTTCTCCGCCCACATTCTTATTATCATGAAACCATTTCCATAAAAATCCGCCAGCAAACCAATGTTCATCCCAGATTTCTTCAAACAAGGATTGCATGGCGTTGGATTGCGCTATCAAATTGACTTCAGTCATTGCTCTATCCGCTTCCCAAGGTGCTTTTGCGGCATAATCTACACTCCGGTAACCAAATTCAGTGAACAAAATTGGCTTATGATAGGCTTCCGAAAACAATTTCAAATCGGTTTTATAAACTTCCCAACCCTGTTTACATTCTTCAAGAGTTGGTGTCTTGGCATTACTCAACGGAAAATAAGCATCAATTCCAATATACTCCAACTCGGCCCAAAAAGGGGTACGATCATATTCATTCCAATTGGCGGCATAGGTCAGTTTGCCTTTATATATCTTTCTGATATCCACAATCAGTTTTTTCCAATATTCTGGGCGTTCATCAATAAAACCCTCCAATTCTGTACCGATACAAAAGATTTCAACCTGTGCATCTTGGGCATCTTTAGCATAAGCTAGAATAAAATTAGAATAGGCAGCTTCCAAAGCCTTCCAATCGGTATCATGCGCCATCTTAATAAAACCTGTAAATTCGCCTCGCCAAACCCAAATTTGCGGCTTCATCATTACCTTAATCTGATGTTTATGCAAGGTTTTAATATACTGCTTTACCCCTTCTTCGGTTTCACCAAACCATTGTCTGTCGCTATTGAAGGTAATTTCCGGATGTGCCAACTCCCGAATAAATCCGAAAGGCATCACCGAAGCATAATTAGCATTAAGGTTAACTATAGGGCGAACATTCTTGTCTTCAATCGAGTCTTTTGAAGCTACGAAACTAACGCCGTTTATTTTTTCCGACTTTTCTACCGTCGCACTGCATGAGAGCATCAGACAAAGGGTGAAAAAATATAAAAATCCGAAAAACGCTCTCATCCTCTTTAATTATTCCTAAATTTAAACAAACGGAATTTAAAAAAATTACGTTTTATAAAAAACCTTCGACAAAACTGTCCTAAACACTAAAAATGGAACATATCGTCATCATCGGAAACGGCATTTCTGGCGTCACCGCCGCCAGACATATTCGTAAACTTTCAGATAAAAAGATTACACTAATATCCGCTGAAACCGAGCATTTTTTTTCGCGCACCGCACTCATGTATATTTATATGGGACATATGAAATATGAGCACACCAAGCCTTACGAAGATTGGTTTTGGAAGAAAAATCGTATTAATCTAAAGTTTGGATTCGTTAAAAACATTGAAACAAAAAGCAAAACGCTCCATTTTGAAGATGGCGACAGCATTCAATACGATAAACTGATCGTTTCCACAGGAAGCAAATCAAATAAATTTGGTTGGAAAGGTCAAGATTTAGAAGGCGCTCTTGGCTTATATAGCAAACAGGATGTTGATCAATTAGAAATATTGGCGCCAAATAATGTGGTTTGCAAACGTGCCGTCATCGTGGGCGGCGGCTTGGTAGGCATTGAATTGGCCGAAATGTTACATACCCGAAATATTCCAGTTACTTTTTTGGTTCGGGAAGATAATTTTTGGAATACTATCTTGCCCAATGGCGAAGCACAGATGATCAATAGGCATATTTTAAGTCATGGCATTGATTTACGTTTAAATTCGAATTTAAAAGAAATCAAATCTGATGAAAACGGTAAAGCAAATGCTGTCGTAATCGAAGAAACTGGCGAAGTCATTTCTTGTGATCTGGTCGGATTAACGCCCGGCGTTTCTCCAAATATTGACATCGTCAAAACTTCAGAAATTGAAACTGACCGAGGTGTTTTGGTCAATCGGTTTTTAGAAACTAATATTGAAAATGTATATGCAATTGGCGATTGCGCCCAACAACGCGAGCGAATAGGCAACAGAAAACCCATTGAAGCCGTTTGGTACACAGGAAGAATGATGGGCGAAACGGTGGCACAAACCATCTGCGGGAATCGCATGCCCTACAATCCTGGACATTGGTTCAACTCGGCAAAATTCTTTGAAATTGAATATCAAACGTATGGTTGGGTTTTTGCGAAACCCAAAGATGGCCATGCTCATTTTCATTGGAAACATGATGACGACACGAAATGTATTACCATTGAATATGAACAAGCATCCAACCAGTTTTTAGGCATCAACACGTTTGGCATCCGATTGAAACATGAGGTCTTCGACCGTTGGCTGACTGAAAAACGCTCAGCAGATTATGTGATGGAACATTTAAAAGAAGCTAATTTTGATCCTGAGTTTTTCAAAACTTTTGAAAAGGAGATTTTAACGAAATGGATCAAGACCTCAAAGGTTTCAAAAACCTGTGAGGTCTGGAACAACTAAAAACACAATCATGAGCAACAAAACAAACCCCAGCATGTCACTGGCCAAACCCGATTCACAAGCACTTTCTGCGACCCAGAAAATAGCGGTTGCTATCGGCGTGACTGGATTTTTTATAATGATCTTGGCATTTTTCAATGTCAACTTCCCGAATAAACCTTTATTCCTGACCTTGTCATTGGTCATGATCACTGTTGGCACCATCATTTTTGCCAACAACGCCTATTTAACAAAACATGCTGGCATTAAAAATGACGGGGTTTGGTTCAAATCCATTTCATCACGAGGTGTTTGGGGTTGGGCAACAGGAATTGTATTGACTTTATTTTACATAGTTCTTTATTTTAAAGCCGAATGGTTTGGGCTGGCTGGAAAAGACGAAGAAAATACGGGTTTGATTGCTCTTTTTGATCCATTAAGCCGTCTTTTAAATGGCGGACCTGCGAGCCAGTGGTTTGTTTATGGCACCTTGTACACTGTTGCCATTTTGGTTTTCGGCTATAAATTTATGTTGAAATACCGTCACAACAGATATGAACAAATACGGACAGGTTCGGTAATGTTTTTCCAATTGGCATTTGCTTTTTTGATTCCTGAGTTTATGGCGCGACTGAATTCTGATACGTTCAATCTTCCGTATTACGATTTCAAAAACATTTGGCCACTTAATTACTACAATTTTGACAAATACAGAGTTGACGATTTTATCAGTTCTGGCGATATCGGCTTAGCATTATTAATTTTTGGAATTGTATCGATTTTTATCATCACACCAATCCTAACCTATAAATATGGCAAACGCTGGTACTGCTCATGGGTTTGTGGTTGCGGCGGACTTGCAGAAACTGCTGGAGATCCATTCAGACATTTGAGCGACAAAACCCAAGTGGCTTGGAAAATTGAACGCTGGGTCGTTCATAGCGTGGTGGTTTTTGTGACCTTGATGACCACTGCTGTAATCTATTCTTATTTAGGAACCGATTCCAGTAAATATTGGCTGACGAAAAACATGTTTTTAACTGGTGTCGCCGCTTTACTGACTTTGGTCTTTGCTCTTATCATGATTTTTAAACGCAAAGAATTAGCAAAAGATGCCCAATTTGGAGCCATTGGCTATTTCGTAATTATCATGACATTGATCGGGATGCATTATTTCAGCGGCACAGACCATGTCTTTTTATTCAAGGCCTCAAGTCTTAAAATGTGGTACGGATTCATCATTGGCGCCATATTTTCTGGTGTGATTGGTGTGGGCTTTTATCCTATTTTTGGAAATAGAGTATGGTGCCGATTCGGTTGTCCAATGGCCGCTATTTTAGGACTTCAACAGCGTTTATTTTCAAGATTTAGGATTACCACCAACGGCGGACAATGTATCTCCTGCGGAAATTGCTCCACCTATTGTGAAATGGGAATTGATGTCCGCGCTTATGCCCAAAAAGGCGAAAACATTGTGCGTAGTAGCTGTGTGGGTTGTGGCATTTGTGCGGCAGTGTGCCCGCGTGGCGTTTTAAAACTGGAAAATGATACTATGAAAGGACGCATTAACAGCAATGACATCTTATTGGGGAATGATGTGGATTTGATGGATTTGGTCAATCAGAAGTAAGGTTCAGTATTCAGTCGCAGTATTCAGAGGATTTGGAATAAATCAAAAGAGGTTTAAAAAATCACAAGTGAAACACGAATTATTTATTTTGGATATCTCATTAAGATAAACTGAGGAAACTCAGACGTTCATTGAGCTTTTTTTATCGTACTATAGTTTTTAAATCTAACAAATTTCTCCGTGGAACTCTGCCGAAAACTCAGCGCATCTCCGTGTACCCAAATTCAGAAAACAATCTTACTTTTGCTCCTTCATTAATCCAACCAAATGCCCAACATCAAAGTCATTATTCCCGCTTATAACGAAGCAGATTCCATTGCGCTCGTCATCAATGACATTCCCTCAATAGTCAATGAAGTGATTGTCGTAAACAACAATTCAACCGACAAAACCGCTGAAGTTGCTCAAAAAGCTGGCGCCACTGTGTTATTTCAACCTCAAATGGGCTACGGTAATGCCTGTTTAAAAGGCATGGAATATGTTGCCAGCTTATCTCAAAAACCAGATATCATCGTTTTTATGGACGGCGATTATAGCGACTATCCCGATGAATTGACCAAAATTGTAAAACCAATTATTAAAGATAATCTCGATTTTGTTATTGGCGCAAGAGTCGGTCGTTTACAAGAAAAAGGTTCTATGATGCCTCAACAGCATTTTGGAAACTGGTTGGCCACATTTTTAATGCGTATTTTATTTGGCGCAAAATTTACTGACCTTGGTCCGTTCAGAGCCATCAAGTATCAAAAACTCCTTGATTTACAGATGCAAGACAAAACTTATGGATGGACCATTGAAATGCAATTAAAGGCGCTGAAGCAAAATTTAACCTATATTGAAGTCCCTTTAAAATATAAAAAAAGAATTGGGGTCTCAAAAGTATCAGGAACCATAAAAGGTTCTATCTTTGCGGGCGTAAAAATCCTAGGTTGGATTTTTAAATATAGTTTTAAAAAATGATTCTAGAATCCTTAATAATAGTTGTTTACACGATTGCTCTCCTACTTATTTTACTGTATGCATTAGCGCAACTTAATCTGTTATTTAATTATTTAGCTTCCAAAAAAATCAAGGACACGTCAGAGCTTTTTGACTTTTCCAATCCTGAAGAAGTACCTTTTGTGACCATCCAGCTGCCTGTTTACAACGAAATGTATGTGATGGAAAGACTTTTGGACAACATCGCCTTGATCGATTATCCTAGAGAGAAACTGGAAATTCAAGTGCTCGATGACTCTACAGACGAAACAGTTGCGACCACTTTGGCGCACGTTCAAAAATTAAAAGAAACAGGTTTGGATATTCAACATATCCGACGTGCTGATCGTAGCGGTTTTAAAGCAGGTGCCTTAAAAGAAGGTTTAAAAATCGCCAAAGGTGAGTATATCGCCATTTTTGATGCCGATTTTTTACCACAACCTAATTGGTTAAAACTAACCATTCCTTACTTTAAGGATGAGAATATTGGCGTGGTTCAAACTCGTTGGGGACATCTCAACAGAAACTATTCCGTACTTACAAAAATACAAGCTTTTGCCCTCGATGCGCATTTCACATTAGAACAAGTGGGTCGAAACAGCAAGGGTCATTTCATCAATTTTAACGGAACCGCCGGTGTATGGCGTAAAGCCTGTATTCTTGATGCCGGAAACTGGGAAGGCGACACACTTACCGAAGATTTGGATTTAAGCTATAGAGCACAACTTAAAAACTGGAAATTCAAGTATTTGGAAGATGTTGAAACCCCTGCCGAATTACCTGTAGTCATTAGTGCGGCGCGTTCACAACAATTCCGTTGGAACAAAGGCGGTGCCGAAAACTTCAGAAAAATGATGTGGCGCGTGTTAACCTCCAAAAACATTACATTCAAAACAAAGGTTCACGGCCTGTTGCATTTATTGAACAGTACCATGTTTTTAAACGTATTTTTAGTTGCGGTGTTAAGTATCCCAATGCTTTATATCAAAAACGAATATGCCCATTTAAGGTTCTACTTTTATTTCATGAGCTTTTTCGTAGTGAGCACGATTATCTTTTTTGTTTGCTATTGGATGATGTTCAGACAGATTTACGGCAAAGGATTTAAAAATTTCTTTGAATACGTCGTCTTGTTTTTCACATTTTTCTCCATTGCCATGGGCTTTTCATTACACAACTCCATTGCCGTTATTGAAGGACATATGGGAAAACGAAGTGAATTTGTAAGAACGCCAAAATTCAATATCAGTTCATTAAAAGACACCTGGAAAGGCAATAAATATTTGCGTAAAAAAATCTCTGTCAACGTTATTTTTGAAGGTGCTTTGATGCTCTATTTCGGCTTCGGACTCTACAGTGCTTTTGTGGTGGGCGACCAAGGTGGCGATTTCGGATTATTCCCTTTCCACTTGATGCTTTTTGCAGGTTTTGGATTCGTATTCTTTAAATCGTTGACTTCAAAGGTCTAAAAATAATTATAGGATTTATTATTTGGGCGTTACCTTTCGCCAACCTTACTTGATCAAAGATTTAGTATGGGCTTTGGCTCAAGGTCGGGTTTTCCGCTATATCTTTTACAGAAACAGCTGCCTTATCGGGCAGCTGTTTCTGTAAAAGGATGCCGCTGCAACCCCTAACGCAAATATGGAATATTTGAAATCCTCGATATTTATATTCACTATTGTCCGGTAAAGAATTAAGACCGCTCTGCTGATAGAACCATGAACAAAGACTTATAACGTAATTAATTGAAATTATGAACTGTGAAATTCATAATTTGAATGAATTATGATGTTTTAGCAACAGTTTTCAAAATCCGAGAAATGAAGGGGATTGAGAATCAAAAACGTTCAAAGACCTTTATTGATAATTATTCTTAGAAGATCAACGCAACTTTAGTCGGACAACAATGATTTATATTTTTAAAAATATAAGCTATCAATATTCCCTAACGCAAATCGTCATTCCATAATATTTCGCCGTTGACATTAACCATCCATTCTGAAAACAACTTATCTTGCCTTGAATAAATCATTTTGCTTTAATAGTTGAGCATTTTTAAAACAACAAAAGTTGAATCCCACGTTTTTTAAATCCCATAAAACCCCGCTTTTATTTACGCTTTTTAGCGTGGCGTTTTACCTGTCATTCGCTTATGATTTGGTGCGGACGGATTATATAAAACTCATTTCACTCTATTCGGCATTATTCTTTTTATTCTACAAACTCGTACAAACCGGCAATTCAGATTTCAAGTTTTTATTGGGAATGGCCATACTTTTCCGAATTGTATTCCTATTTGCAACCCCCAATCTATCGCAGGATTTTTATCGCTTTATTTGGGATGGACGCATGATTTTAGCAGGTTTCAATCCTTATCTCTTTACTCCAGAATCCTTTATTAGTAGCAGCACATTTCCTGTCGCGCAAGCCCAGGAACTCTATTACGGTATGGGCGCGCTCAACGCAAGCCACTTTACAAATTACCCGCCCATCAAACAATTTATTTTTATGGTGGCCGCCTTCATCTCAGGAAAGAGCATTTTAGGATCAGCCATCGTGTTTAGGCTATTTATTATTGCTGCCGACATTGGAACCTTATATGTCGGAAAAAAACTATTAGAGCGCTTAAAAATGCCCGTTCACACTATCTTCTGGTACATTCTTAATCCTTTTATTATTATTGAATTGACCGGAAACCTGCATTTTGAAGGCATCATGATCTTCTTTCTTCTATTGAGCCTGTATCTTTTACATTTGGGGAAATGGAAATCTGCCGCGGTCAGCTTTGCGCTTTCTGTTTCTGTCAAATTGATCCCGTTATTGCTGCTTCCTTTATTTTTTCAATATTTCACCAAAAAGAATACGGCCATCCATAACTCAGATCAAACCAACATAGTTTCGACATCTGCTGCTCTCGGTCTGCCAAAATTATTAGGCTTTTATGGTATTATCGGTGTGACGACCTTGCTTTTGTTCGCACCATTCTTTTCCTCTGAATTCATTCAAAATTACTCCAAAACAGTAGGACTCTGGTTCAGTGCTTTTGAGTTTAACGCAAGCCTTTATTATGTTGCCAGAGAAATTGGCTATCGGTTAACAGGCTACAATCAAATTGCGTTCATTGGGAAATTTATTCCAATGTTGACCATTTTAACCGTTTTAATATTGACCTTCTTCCGTAAAAACACAAGCATCAAACACCTGATCGTGAGCATGCTTTTTGCAGTAAGTATTTACTATTTTATTTCGACAACGATCCATCCTTGGTACTTGGCAACGCTTTTAATTTTGTCCATTTTTACCACTTATAAATTCCCGTTGGTGTGGTCTTTCATGATTATCTTGAGTTATCTATCGTATACCAACACACAACATTCCGAAAACCCTTGGATTATAGGCTTGGAATATCTCATCGTTTATGCGGTTTTTATTTGGGAAGTCTTCATAAAAAAAGACCGCCAAAAGGCAGTCTTTCATATATAATAATGTTGGTATTATAATTTTTTCAAGTGTGTGATGGTATAAATTTCATCTTCTTGATCAAATCCATCTTCATCTTTGCTTTTCACTATTTTGACGTTATAAGTAACTTCAAATTTTTGATTCACAAATAGTTCTCCCTCCAAATCAAATTCCTTCATTACGGCGTCATCAACCTTTTGGAAGGTCATGGTAAAGTCAGAACCATTGTCTTTGTGTTGGGTAATAAAATTATAGCCATAGCCTTCATTACCATCATAAACTCCAATTATATTTGAATCTTGAGCGGTGTCATAAAGCGCTGGTGCATTTAAAGGAAAAGGCTTTACCGACATCAAAAGAAAGCATAAAATCGGAATGGCCATTAAAAGTTTTGTTTTCATATTATTTTCAATTTTAGATAGGAAATATTGGTTTTTCGGAAGTTAGCCACAACAAGTCCGATTACTTTTAGCCACTCCATCCCGATGAAGTTTGCACGTGGATATCAATTGATAATAACGACTACTATAAATATTTTTTAATTAAGCGTTGAAAACATCAGATGATTTGGCAAAGCATTTAAACTCTACCGTATAATCATTAGGATCTTTAACAAAGAAGGACTGATGTTCGCCAGTTTTGTTTTCCAAAAACTTGACTTCAGAAGCAATTGGAATGTTCTTTGAATCCAAGCGCTCACGAACTTTGTTCCACTCTTCTTTTTTTAATATCACGCCAAAATGGAAGGAAGGTAATATATCTCCATTAAAATTATAACTTTTAGAGTCAAATTTAAAAGGTCCACATTCGGTAAATGTAATTTGATGGTCAAACAAATTAACGTCTGCCCATTTAACCGCGGAACGCCCTATATCGGCTCCAAGAATGTCTTTATAAAATACTCGCGTTTTGTTGATGCTTACACATGGTAAAGCCAAATGGAATTGTGTTGTCATAATTTGTTGGTTTTTGTCTGGTATTTATTTTGCTTGTCATCAGGATGCCTTTCGCGACTTAAACAAGCGGTAGAATATCAGATCGATTTATTGACATGTATGTTAAAGTTACATTATTTTTTAATGCCAAATATATTTCACTTAACTTATTTAAAACGCGCAATAAGTGCCACAAACAAAAAAAAGTTGCCATTTACAGGCAACTTTTAAATTAATATGATATCATGAATCTATGCAAATAGTTCATGGCTATAAACTTATAAATTGACAACTAATCTTCCTCTTCGTCCAATTCAACTTCCACATCGTCATCACCCAACTCAGGATCTTGAACTGCATCCGGATCATCACCTTCAAAATCTTCATAATCGTCTTCGTCGTAGTTTTCCATAGTAATCTGCAGTTTAGTGCTCACTTTCACTAAATACTTAGTGTCGCTCGTGGTCACTTCAACAGCTTCTACAATTTCATTGTTGGCATTTTTGAAGGTAATGATGTTATCATCATCATAACCATCAGGATATTTTTCAACCAACAAGGATAGAATCTCTGGTGTCAATTTTTTAAAATCAACAATTACGCGCTTTAGATTGTCTTTTTTGTTACCCATAATAATTACATGTCTAATAGATACGCAAATATAAGTGGTGCCACAATAGTAGCATCACTTTCTATTATAAATTTTGGGGTATCTATATTTAATTTCCCCCAGGTTATTTTTTCATTCGGAACGGCTCCTGAATAAGATCCGTAACTTGTTGTAGAGTCACTGATTTGGCAGAAATAGCTCCAAAACGGTGTGTCTGGTCGCTCCATATCTTGGTACAACATTGGCACCACACATATTGGGAAATCTCCTGAAATACCACCTCCAATTTGGAAGAATCCAATACCGTTTTCAGAATTATTAGTGTACCAATCAGCCAAGAACGTCATATATTCGATTCCTGATTTCATGGTGCTTGCTTTCAATTCGCCTTTAAGAACATAGCTGGCAAAAATATTACCCATGGTGCTATCTTCCCAACCTGGTACAATTATAGGTAAATTTTTCTCTGCTGCTGCAAACATCCAAGAATTTTTTATGTCTATTTCATAATATTGCTCAAGCACACCGCTCAACAACATTTTGTACATAAACTCATGTGGGAAAAAGCGCTCACCGTTATCTTCTGCATCTTTCCAGATTTTGAAAATATGCTTTTGTAAACGTCTGAAAGCTTCCTCCTCTGGAATACAAGTGTCCGTAACACGGTTCAAACCCTTTTCCATCAAATCCCACTCATCTTGCGGGGTTAAATCACGGTAGTTAGGCACACGTTTGTAGTGTGAATGCGCCACTAAGTTCATGATATCTTCTTCAAGATTGGCTCCTGTAGAGGAAATGATTTGTACTTTATCCTTACGGATCATTTCTGCAAATACTTTACCTATTTCAGCCGTACTCATGGCACCTGCCAATGAGACTAGCATTTTTGAGCCATTTGCTAATTGGGCTTCATAGCCTTTAGCGGCATCTACCAATGCAGCAGCGTTAAAGTGTAAATAGTACTTTTCAATAAAATTAGAAATAGGTCCTTTAGTTGTCATCGTCATCGAATTTAGAATATTTAATTGTACTTGAACTGGATTCGTTAAAGTTACTTTCGTAACTATCATCTACATTATCGTCCAAGAATTTATAGGTTAACATTTTGTAATA